>JBBIJR010000041.1:0-8389 GCA_037445875.1 Bacteroidota bacterium
GGGGTGCAAGGATTCGAACCTCGGAATGGCGGGACCAAAACCCGCTGCCTTACCACTTGGCTACACCCCAATGCCCTTTCCTCGCTGCACGGTCAAGCGAATTCACAAACCCAGTACTGATGGTCCGTGAGTCGTGACGTCAATGCCGTCAGATCGCGATCGGGCTCAAACAGTGCGAAAATGGTGGAACCGCTTCCCGACATCCTGCACAACACCGGTCGTTCGCTTTCCAGCAGATCCCGCAGAACCCTTATTTTTTCATGGTTCGCGAGCACCAAAGGCTCAAAATAATTGTCAAAAAACAAGGGTTTATCAAAAAGTGCGCTAAACATAGTGGATTTTTGCGAGTTTGTCAAGGTCAAACTTGACTTTCCAGGCTCAGATTCTGCCCGTAAGTAGTTGCTAAAATTAGCGTAAGCCCAGGCCGTCGAGATGTGGATGCCCGGGAAAACTACCAGCACCTTTTCCGCCAAAGGCCATTCAAAAAAATCGAGTACCTCACCCTTACCGCGCCCCATTGCGGTCGAGCCTTTACCCGACAGGTAACCCACAAAAAAAGGTACATCGGATCCCACCTTTGCACCGAGTTCCATGAGTTCTTCATCCTCCAATCCAAGCTCGAACATACGGTTCATGACAACCAGCGTGCAAGCAGCGTTGCTGCTTCCCCCACCGAGGCCGGCACCCATGGGGATCCGTTTGACGATGCGGATGCGGACGGGGAGCGCGCTCCGGGTACGTTCCACCAGCGTCCTCACGGCCCTCGTGCAAAGGTTTTCCTCGTCCACCGGAACATCGTCGCGGTCGCAGGAGATCTGCAGTGCATCCGAGGCGGAGAACGTGAGCGTGTCGTGAAGTGAAATCACTTTGAAGGTTGTCTCGATATTATGATAACCGTCGGGACGCAGGTCGAGCACATGCAGGCCGAGATTAATTTTGGCGGGAGATTTGAGCGTCAGTTCAGCAGCGGACGGACGACGGGCCATCTTGTCAAAGCCGTTGAATTCGTTGAGGAATTGAGATACCTTGAAGCGGTAGACTATACGTAATATTTGCCAAACATCCCAACAGAATCAAGCAGGAGCAGTGTCATGAAACGCCTCCTAGCCCTTTTTGCATGTCTTTTTGCGTTTTCGGCCTACGCTCAGGACCGCATCGAGAATTTTGAAACCAAGCGCGTTGACATCTTCAAGAACGGCAGTGCCTTTTTCATGCTCGATGGGAGGCTCAAGCTGTCCAAAGGAGAAGGAATCGTGCGACCCGTTCCGGAGTGCTCCTTCGGCACACTGTGGATGGCCGCCCTGGACAAGAACGTTCAGATTTCGGAAATACGTTCGACCGACCTCTGGGACGTCAAGACGCGCAGTGCCGCCAGCGTCAGCGAGATCCTGAAAGCGAATCTCGGCAAGAGAATCGTCTGGACGAGGATCGGGGAAGCAAAACAGACGGCGGCCGGAACGTTGCAGGACGTGCTCGGCACGGACGACCGCCTGGTGGCCATTCTGAAAAGCGGTCCGGATGTGGTGGTCCTGCCTGTCTCATCGTACTACGATCAACTGGCCTTTGCCGAAGGCTATCAGAACCTGACAAAAGACTCCATACGTACGAAGGCGCTTACCGTTCTGACCACTTCGAGCCAGGGGGAAGCGGCCATCCGCCTTGTGTACTTCCGATCCGGTATCGGCTGGACGCCCGCGTACCGCGTGGAACTGCTCGACGACAAGAAAGCACAGATCGTGTTGTCGGCGACCGTTGTCAACGACGCCCAGGACATCGTCAACGGCCAGATCAACCTGGTTGTCGGATATCCGCACTTCCTGTATGCCAACACGCAATCCCCGCTGTCGTCGAGCCAGTCTTTCTATGAATTTCTCCAATCGCTTTCTGGCGGCGAGTACCGGCCGTACCGTTCGGTGACCGCGCTGGGGAATCAATCCATGTATTTGGGCGCGGAGGAAATCACGGTCGCCGATTACGGAAACGTCGCCGCCGTGGAAGGCAAGGCGGAAGAGGACCTCTTCTTCTACGATCTCAAGAACGTGACGCTCAAGAAAGGGGAGCGTGCCCAGCTGAGCCTGTTCTCCGCCGCAGTGCCATACGAACACGTTTTCGAGGTACGGCTCCCAAATGCCATGAACGAGTCCTCGTATGAACCCAGAGAGAAGACGCCCTATGAAGTATGGCATTCCGTAAAGCTTGAGAACACGACGTCCGTGCCGTGGACCACCGGCAGCGGCTTCACGGTGCAGAACGACAAGCCGCTGGGACAAGACATTCTGCGCTACACGGCTGTGAAGTCCTCGGTAAACCTCAAGATCACGCAGTCGCCCGACATTCATGTCACGGACAGCGAAAAAGAAGTGGACCGCAAGCAGGACGCCCACAAGAAGGACGGCTACTACTACGACCTCGTGACCGTCGAAGGAGAGATTACGGTTCACAACTATAAGGAGAAAGACGTGGTGCTGACGGTGTCGCGTCCCGTTACGGGCAAGTTCCTCTCCGGCACTCCGCAGCCCAGGGTGGTACCGAAGACGAAGATCGGCGCCCCGGTCAATCCGGAAAGCGAAGTGACCTGGGATGTCCCGGTCAAGGCGGGAAAGGAACTGGTACTCAAGTACCGGTACGAAGCCTATCTGCGGCATTAGGAGGACGATTGAAGTTTCTTCTCGTTCTCTGCATTCTTGCCCCGGCCTGCTCCGACGTGTCGCAGCCGGATCTCCGCACGCCGATGTCCTTTCGTATCGAGGCGGACAGCACGCACGAGGAATTGAAGAAAGGTTTGGTGCGGCTGTTTCACCGGTGGGGGTCGGGTTTTTTTCGCAACTTCACGTTCTCCGATTCCGGCGATTTTGTTCTGAAGCTCAGCGATTCCGCGTCGGTAGAGGACCGTCCGCTGACGATCAGAGGGACCCGACTTGTCTACAAGATAGACACCGTGGCCGAGGCCCATTCACTGGCCGCCTATCGCGACGACAAGCGCGTACGGGTATTCTGCCCGCACACCGTCCGTCCCTGGCTGGTTTTCGGTCTGCTGGATGAACTCTCAGGGGAGATGGCCGGGCGAACCCGGGCTCTGCTGGTCTCTCAGCGGGGCCAGATGGTGCTCAAGGCTTGGAAGGAAGATGGCGTCTGGCGCGAGGACTTGAATGTCTTCGAGGAACGCCGCCGATTCAACGGCCAGACTCGGCACGACGACGGTCTGGTGATATTCAAAGGGGCGCCGCTGCCGTACGACACAGCCCGCGTGCGATCCGTCCTCCAACAGTATTCTCCGAACATGGCTCGTCCGGTGGTACATGTGTACCCGGACTACGAAACAAAGGCCCAGATCGTCGAAAGCGTGATGGAGTATTCGTTCGACCTCGATGCCGGAGCGATTCATCTGGTCCACACCTCCCTGATGGTGGACCGGTTTCCCGAGATACTTTCGATGTTCTATGCGTGCAAGGCCTACGGAACGAAGTACCCGTGGCTGACCGAAGGTCTCGCCATGCTTCGGGCCGGCCGGTTCTTCGGACGCGGTCCCGACTGGTGGGAAAAGAAGAAACCGCTATTGTATCTGGTGGAGAGCGAAGGGCTTTTGGAAGCGAAGAACGATCGGCAGAATCCTTTCTTGTACACGCTGGCGGCGATGATGTTCTGGACCGCCACCACCGCCGATCCCGAAGAAGTCTTCCGGACTCCGGCAAGGTACATCCGGCCGTTCAACCTGCGCGTACCCGATCTTCCGGTGATTCGGCCCGGGGAGGCCGTTCCGTACTTCAAGGGCGTGTGTTACGCGCACACCAACGGTGTTGAATCGGGGTACATGTCGAGGGCATCGGCGGCGTCGATCGAGTATCTTGCGCGGATGGGCGTCAACACGATCAGCGTGACACCGTTCGGATATGCGCGTACGGACACGTCCCCCGAGGTCCATTTCGTGCTGGATGAAATGTGGGACGAGACGCTGGGCGGTCTTTTCAAGGCGGCCGAGGACGCGCACCGCAACGGCATCTCCGTCATGATGAAGCCCCACCTCTGGCTCGGCAATGGCAAATGGTGCGGGGAAATCGATATCAGGGGCGGGGAACGGCTCCGACGGTGGGAACGTTCCTATGCGGAGTTCATCGTCTATCACGCATTGATTGCCGAACTGTCGGGGATGAGTTCTCTGTGTCTGGGCGTCGAACTACCCAGGATGACGGAACACACGGAGCTGTGGCAACGGATCATCCGCACTGTGCGCGTCGCATTCAGCGGTCCGATCACGTTCGGGGGCAACTGGAACGGGGAGTATGAACGGATCGAGTTCTGGGACGACTTGGATTTCATCGGCGTGCAGCAGTACTACCCGCTCGCAGCCGACACCGTATGGACGGAACGCAGCGCCCGGGCGCGTGTTCTGGAACTCCGGGATCATCTGGAGCAGTTTCACCGCAAATGGGACAAGCCCGTCGTATTCACGGAAGTCGGTTTTCCCAGCATACGGGATGCCCTGCTCAATCCTCACCGGGAGGATTTCTCCCAGCCTGCCTCCGATGATGCTCAGGCAGCGGGCTATCGCATACTATTGGAGGAGTTCGAGGATCAACCGTGGTTCAGGGGTTTTTTCTGGTGGAAGTTTGAAAGCGATGAAGAATCACGGCGGCGACGAGTCAAGTCGTTCTCATTCAAGGGCAAAGAGGCCGAGCGCCTCGTTCGTCAATTCTACACGTCTGACTGACGGAAAGCCCGTCATTTCACAAGCTGTCGTCACCAAGTCATGATGTATACATACTTGTAAATTAATATTTTATGTCCATCGGCACGGGATTTGATAATATTTGTTGCCGGAGGTGCATTATCATGACAACAAAACTCTCACTGGCCATGGTCTACGGTTTGGGAGTCGGACTGCTGATTCTTTTGTTTCTGATGCAGGGGTGTTCCCTGGGGGACGATGATTTCTCGGACATTCAGGTCATCGAGCAGATTCTGAAGAAGGACCTGGAAGGTATCTACGGCACGGAGGTCGTCGATGACGGAGGACCACTCGAGATCGATACCACGGGCCAGGACAGGACTGCATCAATGTCCGTTCTTGGGAAGCAGTACACCGCGAAGGTTGTACAGACGTCTGCGGCCGGTCGTCTGCGAATTGGAAGGGTGATTGATCGGCGTGTTCGAACCATCCACGTCGATATCGTCATTCCTGACAGTCTGGCCAACGTTGTGGTCACGGACTCATTGATCGGGCGCTTCTTTGTTGTCGATCAAGACAGTCAGACTCGAGTCAAGGCTTTTCGCCACGACCTGGAGCGCAAGCTGACATTCGTGAAGCGGATCAATCAGCGTACCGGAGAGAAGTGGAGTCTTTTGAGTCTGTCGCCGCTGGCAGGCTATGCGAATCCGACTGTGATAAGGTTCGATTCATTGACCGTGATGACGGCACATGATACGATTAGAATGGGAGACCCGCTGGATTTTAATTTGCGTGAAGAACGGATTCCACGGCTTCGGCGCGGGGACTGGGTGTACGTGGAAGTGAAAATAATCAATACCTCGTTCCCCATCGATACACTGTTTGGAACCGTTCTCATCGGAAAGAATTCAAAGAACAGTCCCGGGAGGGAACGATTCTATCTTTTTCCTGTTGGACAGTACCGGTACGAACGCGTATTCTTCATCGGCTTCGCACAGCAAAGCGGTTTCCACCAGATGGTGTTTGATATCCTGAGCCGCGGTACGATTTCGACCAACTCTCAGCCGTATGACAGTTTCCTGATGATGTTCCCTTACGAGGTAACTTCCGGAAGCGGCGGTCCTTAGAACATTTCCTGTCTCTTCAGCTCATCGAAACGCCGGCGTATTTCACTGCGGTCCACGCCGGCGTATTTTTTTGGCAGAAGCGTGCGGCTGGTGCATTCGATCACGGCGGCGAGATTCTGCAGTTCGATGCTCTCCGGATCGTTGGTGGGGATGAAGTCGGCGAACACTTCGCGCAGGGCGTCCGTCGAGACCGTTCCCGTCAACGCCTGATGGAGGCGGGCTCTGGTCAACAATGCCTCCATGTCCGCGCCGGAGATGGGCTGGGCGATATCGAACACGTCCTGCAGCCGGACCGAGTCGGGCACCTGCAGTCTCAATTTCCCGATCATCGCACGGAAGAGCAATTCCTTTTCCTCCTGGCTGTCCGGATAGAACACGCTGATGTGTTCCTCCGCACGGCCCTGGCGTTTCATGTCGATGGGGAGTAGGTCCGGACGGCACGTGATGAGGAACCAGATCACTTTGCCGCGGTACGTCGTGTCGCCCATAAAGCTCGCGAGCTGGGCAAATACGCGGTTGCTCGTTCCGCTGTCGCCCTGCTGGTTGCGGTCGCCCAGAAACGCGTCCGCCTCGTCGATGATCACGCCGATCGGCCACATGGCCTTGAGCAGATTGAGGATCTTCTCGAGATTCGCTTCGGTCACGCCCTGCCACTGCTCGCGGAAGTTGAGAAACTTAACGCAGGGGATGCCGATCTCGCCGACGAACGAAAGAACGATGAACGTCTTGCCTGTTCCCACCGGTCCGGAGAACAGGTACCCCATGGGTACGGAATCGAATTGACTCACGCGGATGGCCTGCGCCAGTTCACGGAGCTTGCGCTTGATCGGTTCGTACCCGGCGACGGCGTCGAGGTTGAATTTCGGTTCGATAATCTCCAGCAGGCCGAAACATTCCTCCTCGATCGTTTCCTTCTTCCTCTCGACGAGGTACGGTTGGTCGATCGTCTGGTTGTTCTCCCGGGCATACGCGAGCAGGGTCTTGAGTTGTCGGTGGTTCAGTCCGGCCATCGTGTGGCCGATCTGTTCCGCGCTGACGCGGGAGAATGCGGAGAATCCGGCTGCCGCCGGGTTTCGCTCTTCTTCCTCGATCCAGTTCCGGATGAACGCGATCCGTTCTTCTTTGTTCGGGTAGTCGATTTCCAGCTTCTCTACGGCGGCGTCGCGCACCATCCGGCCGCTCAGGTCCGTCAACGTATCGGTCACGAGACAGACCGTGATACGGCTTCGCACGTAATTGACGTCGTGGGCCCATTTCTTGAGCATCACGAGGCACTTGCGGTCTTCGATGCTCATGGCCGCCGAGATGGATGAGGGCGCCAGCGTTTCCGCGTGGTCGAGCACAACCGCCACGCTTCGCTTCTTGTCGATGCTGAGACGGATGAAGATCTCGATCGACTTGAGCGCAATACTCGGCAGTTTGATCAGATCCTGTTGCGTTAGCTGGATGGTCTTGAAGAACTCCGCCTGCATCGACGGCTGGAGGAAATAGACGCCCTTCGAAATGTCGTAGAAGATGACCACGTCGCGGTCTTTGAAGATTTCGCGGGCGAGGAACTCGTGCAGCGTGACGTACCGGGGCTCTCCCGACGGGGCGGGTACGAGGTCGCGCACGTTGTTGTAGAGGATGAACTGTGCCGTCGTGCGTGCGCGGAGCCGTCTCTGCATGGTCTCCGCCCAGGGCGGGTAGGTGGTCAAATTGTCGGGACCTTTCGTCAAGGGATTGCGATTTGGGCCCGTCACATCAAACCGAGTTTCTTAAGCCGGTCGTTCAACGTTGTGCGTTTGATGCCGAGCATTTCAGCCGCTTTCGATTTATTGCCTTCGGCGGCTTCAAGGACTTGTTCAAAGAACGCTTTCTCCACGGCCAGAAGCTGGGCCTCGAGTTCCTCCAGGGTTTGCGTCAGAGATTCGCTTTTTCTGCCTTTGAGGAGCACCGTCGGACGCGCGGCCGGAGGAACCACGCCCTTGACGGATCGAAGTTCCTGGGGCAGGTCGTGCCACGTTAGCCTGGACTTCTGCGCAAAAACCACCATCCGGTTCACGGTATTCTCGAGCTCGCGGATGTTGCCCTTCCACGGCAGCGCTACCAGCGCTTCCATCACATCGGCCGAGATCGATTCGATCGGTTTTCCAGATTGTTTGGAATACTTGTCGCAGAAGTACTGGACCAGCAGCGGAATGTCTTCCGTGCGCTCGCGGAGGGGGGGCAGTTGAATCGGTACGACGTCAATCCGGTAGAAGAGGTCCTCGCGAAACAGGCCGTCGCGGACCATCTCGGCCAGGTTCCGATTCGTTGCCGTTATAACGCGCACATCGACGCGGCGGACGGCATTGTCACCCACCCTGCGGATCTCGCCTTCCTGGAGCACGCGGAGCAGACGCGACTGGAAATTGACCGACGTGTTCGTAATCTCGTCGAGAAAGATCGTGCCGCCGTCGGCCTCCTCGAACAATCCCTTCTTGTCGGTCGTCGCACCGGTGAACGCGCCCTTCTTGTAGCCGAACAATTCGCTTTCAAGCAGGTTCTCCGGCATGGCGCCGCAATCGACCGGCACAAATTTCTGTCCCTTGCGCGGGCCGGTATAGTGGATGGC
>JBBIJR010000041.1:8434-30299 GCA_037445875.1 Bacteroidota bacterium
GATCAACACGGTGGCCGTGTTGGTGGCGGCGCTTTCGATAAGGTTGAATACGCTCCGCATCGCCTTACTGCCGCCAACGATATTGTGCCGGATGTACTTCTCCTGGACCGCAAATTTCAGGTCGATGTTCTCGCGGGCGAGGCTCTCTTTCTCGCCGTGGACGTGCTCGTACAACCGGGCGTTCTCGATCGCAATGCCGGCCAGGTTGGCGAAGCTCTCCAGGAACCGCAGCTGATGCGGTCCGAAATGGTGGGTATCAAACCGTTTGTCGAGGTACACGGCGCCAATGATGTCGCCGCGTACGCGGAGAGGTACACACATGATGGAGCGGATCTGATAGGCCACGATGCTCTTGCGTTCACGGAACCGGTCGTCGAGGTTGGCGTCAGCCGTGACGATCGGCTGCCCGCCGCGGAAGACCTCCTCCACGATGCTCTTGCTGATGTTAGAGATGTCCGACAGCGATTCCTGGTCCATGTTCCGCGCCACACGGATCTCCAGCGCTTCGTCGGAAGGACTGCCCAGAAGAATAAGACCGCGGTCGGCCCGGCTGTGTTCGATGGCGGCGTCCATAATCCGTTCGAACAGCGAATCGCTCGCCATGAGCGTGTTCACGTGCCCGGCGATTTCATAGAGTCGCTGGAAGGACTGGATGTCCGTCTCACGTTCTTCTTTGAACAATTGCTCATAAGCGGATTGAATGTCCTGCGTCAACGGCAGGCTTTGATAGCCCGTACGGAAATCCGATTGCTTCAGCGTGCTCTGAACATCCGACACGATATCGTACGCTTTCTTCAACGCCTGCCGCCGTTCTGCGATGGTGCCGCCAGACTCGCTCAGCACCCGGTACTGATGGTGGTAAACCTGTTCCTTCGGATACTCGTAGCCCTGCAATTCATCGAGCATCCGTACGGCCTGCTGGGAGTGCAGAACAGCCTTGTCGATACGCTTCCTGGCCCAATGGGCCTCCGAGAGGATGAAATGCATCCGCACCTGGAGGGCGGGCTGCAGGTCCGGTGTGGCCCCCAACCGTTGCTGGAGCTGGCCGAGTTTTTCATCGGTCTCGGTTTCGGTCACGAGGAGGAAGGAGGATCTTACGCCGGCAAGGATCCAAACCAGCGCTGTGCGTACCTGCCATTCGGAGTCCGGCGTTTCATCAAAAAAGCGCGAGGCATCGGCCAGGACCTCCCTTACCTGGGTGTATTTCTTTGCGTCGAGGAATTGCTCGGCCAGGTAGATTCCATAGATTGCCCGGTATCTCGGATTGTGGGACGACGCTTCAACGGCCTTCTGCAGCAGGGGGAGGCCGCGTTCGAACAGCCCCACACGCCCCAGAATCAGAGCCAGACGAACTTCGGCGGCCGTACGCGATGCCGTGTCCCCGTTTTCCAACGAGACTTCCAGGAGACGGTGAAATGTGTCGTAGGCCGCTTCGTAACGCTGGGTCTCGAGTTGAAGAAGGCCGGCATACTGGAAGTACTTCTGCTCCACTTTCTTATTCACCGATTGCTTCAGCGATTGCTTCACTTTTTCGTACTGCGTTGCCGCGGCCTCGTATTGCAGGCATTTGTGGTGCGCCAGTCCCAGATTGAGGTGGGCGTTCACTTCATGATCGTGCATGCCGTGTTCCGCGGCCAGGCGAGCCGTCTCTTCGAAGGCTTTTATCGCGGAAGGAAAGTCTCCACGAGAACCGTACACCGTTCCCAGGCTGTTGGTGATTTCCACCAGGAGCTGCGCGTTGTCCGCTTCGGCGGCGATCTGTCTGGCCTGTTCGAAATGGCGCAGCGCATCGTCCAGCTGCCCGCGGCTGTACTCGATTTTTCCAGCCTGGCGGTACAACGGACCGATGCCGTGTCCGTTAGCCTGCCGCCGGGACCATTCGATGGCCTGCTCACAAGTGCGGATGGCCTCGTCGTACGAGGACACACGTTCGTAGTAATTCGCCAGTCGAAGCAGAGCGTCCACGCGGCGTGCCTTGTCGGGCAGATCAGCGGTGAGCGACAGCATCTCATCGATCGTGGCTTTTTGCCGGTCGCGCTTTCCGAGCCGGTCCCAGAGTCCTTCCACGGAAAACAGGACGTCGATCAACGTCGACGGATCGCTCCCGCCGCGGAGGATCTGTGCCGCCTGGTCGTAGTGGACGATGGCGTCGAGGTCGAGGAGAGCGGCGCGTTCCTGGTCCGCCAGGGCAAGGAGATGCCGTAGAGCCCGTTCGGGTTGTGTGCTGCGGTAACCGTGGTAGGCAAGCAAGTCGGTCCGGTCCGGTCTATCCCGCAAATAATGGTCGGCGAGCCTTGTATGGATTTCCGCGAGCGTTGCCGCGGGGAGTTCTTTGAGGAGCGTCTCACGCAGGTACTGGCTGGCGAACCGCCATCGCTCGTCGGCTGCGGTCAGCAGACCTTCGCGCCACCATTTTCGAACCCGGTCCCTCCCCGCGTCGGGAGCGGCGAGACGGAGTTCCTCCATGGTAAATTCGCCCGGCAAGACCGCTGCGCAAGACAGCATCGATCTCTCCGCTGCGGACAGTCCGCTCAATTGTCTCGCCAGAAAATCGGAAATCGAGACGGGCAGCGGGACTTGTTTTTCGCGGGACCAACGCCACTCGTCCCTTGCGAGGGTGAGCGCACCGCCCGTCATGGCCGTCAGAACGGCCTGTTCTATCAGAAAAGCATTGCCCCGCGTGGCCTCGAATATGCGATGGGCCGCATCCTCCGGCACATCCTTCGCAAAAAGCAGAGCGCCGATGAACCGGGCGGTCGTCTCGCGGTCAAACGGGTCCACGGTGAGGTAACGCGACGATTCCAGAGTCGGGAACGATGCCGCGAGACTCGATCGGGAAGTCACGACCACCAGGCAACCCCCCGTCGATCGGAGCAAGAGGCGCCGGAAAATCCGGACGAGAAAATCACGTTCCACAGGAGCCAGTGCATCGAAATCGTCCAACAGCAGGATGACCGTTCCGCCGAGGGCCTCGACGGCGAATTCCGAGAGTACGGACGGCCAGTCGGTGTCGCCCGCGGCGGGCGGCGCTGACCGAGCGCCCGTGATCCACTCCACGGAGGGCCGGTGTTTGTCGGACGTCCGCGCGGGACCTTCGTAGTACGCGTATCTCAGCAGCGTGCGGAGGTTCTCGAGCGGAGCGAGGTTGGGCTGGGCGGTCATCGAAATCACGGAACGTCCGGCGACCTGATGCTCCAGGCGGACCGTTTCCAGCAGGCGGGATTTCCCCGCGCCGTCATCGCCGATCAAGTTGACCAGGCTCAGCCCGGCGGCGCGCGTGACGCCGTACGCAGCTTCTTCGACGGCACGGACGATCTCTTCGCGGTCAAACAACCTTCGATGGGTGTAAGCGTCAACCCCACGCGCCGTCAGACCGTCCGGAGACGCTCGCTCCAGATCCCGGCGAATCTCACCGACGTTCTGATAGCGATAGTCCGGTCTTTTCTCCAGTAATTTGAGAACGATCCTCTTCAGCGGTTCGTCCACAAACGGCCACCGGGAGGGGACCTCCGTAATCGGTTTTTCCAGATGGTTGACGACTACGTTGACGACGTTGGGATCGTCGAACGGGTTCGTTCCGCACATCCACTCGTACAGGGTGACGCCGAGGGCATAGAGATCCGACCGGTTGTCGAAAGCTTCTTTGCGGAGAACTTCCGGCGCCGTATAGTGAATCGTGCCCTGCTGATCGACGTTCAGATCTTTGCCCGTACCATAGAGCGACGACAAACCAAAGTCGATGAGGTGGACAACAGGCCCGGTGGAGGCGTCGGTCTCGATCAGCACGTTGTCCGGTTTGATGTCGCGGTGCGCCCGGTGTTGGCGTTCCAGATACTCGAGTACGGAGAGGAGTTCGTGAAGGGTGGATAGGAACAAGCCGGCATCTGCCGGCAAGGCTTCGCGAATAATGTTGCCCAGCGTTCGGCCCGGTACGGGTTCCATAGTAAAAAAGGTTCTCTCCGGGCGTACGAAGAGGTCGTAGGCGGCGGGAATACAGGGATGACGCAGTTCGTAGAGGCAGCGGAATTCGTCGATGAACCGCGGGCGGTGGTCGGCCGTGTCGAGACCGTACTCCTTAAGAATAACGGTCCTCCCGGCGGCGCGGTCCCAGGCGCGGTACACCGAACCCATACCGCCTTCGCCGACGAGCTCGCGAACCTCATACCGCGGATGGATGTCCGGCCATGTGTCTGTTTTTTTCGGCATGGAGGCTAGCGGAGCTCCTCGACGGTGAGCTGCATTTCGCGGATACTCTCGATCTTCGTGTTGGCGATCTCGGTAACCTCCGCCCCGATAAGAAGGATGATCGAAGCGAGATAGATACTGAAGATCGTGATCACGATGCCGGCGACCGAACCGTAAAACGCATCGTACCGGCCGAAGTTCTTCACATAGTAGGCAAAGCCGTAGATCGTCGCCTCCAACAGCAGGCCTGCCACGACGGCACCGAGCAGGGCGGCACGGTTGTAGATCTGCGTCTTGGGCAGGATCTTATACATGATGAAGAACATGATCACAGTCAGCAGGTACGGAAGGACGCTGGTCGCAACGTTCCACACACCCGGCAGGTCCGCAAAATCTACTCCGAACGCCGTCGAACCCTTCTGTTTGAGGGTCTGGAGGATCGCCGTTACCATGTTGGACGTCATGAACAGCGAGCCGGTGATCAGTACCATGCCCATTTCCACGAGCCGACTGACAAAATAGTTTCGACCCTTCACACCAAAAATCGTGGTCATCGCGTCCTCGATCGCCGCAAAAGCCCCGCTGCTGGTCCACAGGAGAGCCCCGATGCTGATCAAGCCCACCCAGCCGCGGTTTTCCATCAGGGTCTTGACGTTCCGAATGAGATTGCTCCGGTCGATGATGTCGATGATGAACATGCGTGCGCTTTCCGGAACGCGTTCGACCACATAATCCATAATGAACCGTTCCGCCTCTTCGGGAGACTGCACGAACGACGAGATCAGCGAGATGACGATGAACAGGAGCGGAATAACGGACAGGAGGAAGAAAAAGGATATAGCCGCGGCGTTTGTGGTCAGTTTGTGCCGGTCGAAGATTCGCCGCTGCACGGTGGTTATATAGTAGTACACCGGCGAGCGGGCGATCCAGCCTGTAAGGCGGATCCACCACACGACGACACGACGAAACCGTTTGAGGAGACTGATGGAAGAACGTTTCATGGTCTCGAAGGGAGCATACGCTGAACGCAATGTAGTCACATCGAGTATGCTTTTCAACAACCAAGAAGGCCGGTACCAAGAAAGGTTATTTGCAAAACATCGGTCCTTTTAGTAGATTAGCTCCAGATTTCATCCACCGATGATCGCTCTTCATGCATTACCATCCGTCTTGCTGTCGCCGTCCGAAGACCTCCTTTGACGACGGGGGACAACTCCCTGCAACGGGCCTCATGTCGATATGCGGCTTCCTCTTCCTGGCGATGGTCGTCGGGTTCCTTCCCTGGTCCGTGCGTCCGGCGTCGGGCCAGGAGAAGAAATACAGGTTCGAACGCCTGTCCGTCGAGCACGGTTTGTCGCACAGCATCGTCTATTCGATCGTCCAGGACAAAGTCGGGTTCTTGTGGTTTGCCACGCAGCACGGATTGAACCGCTACAACGGCTACGAATTCGCCGTTTTCAGAAGCGACCCGGCCGATTCGGGAACGGTATCCAGTGACGATATCAGCTTGGTTTACGAAGACCACGAAGGGAAATTCTGGCTGGCGACATGGGGAGGCGGCCTGAACCTGTTCGATCCTCACACCGAACGATTCACGCGCTTCCGGCACCGTCCCGGCGACAGCACTTCCATATGCGACAACCGCATCCAGGCCATCCAGGAAGATCGTTCGGGCAATCTGTGGATCGGCACGATGAACGGTTTGAGCCGGTTCGACCGATCGACCCGAACCTTCCGGAACTACTACCACGTTCCGGGCGATCCGAACAGCCTAAGCCACAACCGTGTGTGGTCTTTGCTCGAGGATGCTACGGGCCGGTTGTGGGTGGGCACCAATAAGGGCCTGGGCTATTACGATGCGCACAGTCGCCGATTTGAGCGCTACGCCCCCGGAGAGGCGACAGGAAGTCAGGATGACATCGTACGGTCGTTGTATCAGGACCGGCAGCGAGAAATCTGGATCGGAAAACAAGACGGGCTGCAACGGCTGGCGGCGGACCGTCGTACACGGTCGGCGTACCGTCACCGCCCCGATGACCCCACGAGCATGAGCGGCAACATCGTCAACTGCATCTATGAGGACCGGTTTGGTTCCATCTGGGTGGGTACGAACGGCAGCGGTCTTAATGAGTTCAACCGCCGGACCGGGAGTTTTCGCCGTTTCCGGAACGATCCCCACAATCCGACCACCATCAGTGCAGACGACATTCGGGCCGTCTACGAGGACCGTGCCGGCACGCTGTGGATCGCCACGCGAGGGGGAGGACTCAATAAACTGACCCGCAACGCCGAAAAGATCACGCATTTCTTTCATGATGATAGCGATCCCCGCACCATCAGCAGCAATGCGATCCGGTCCGTGCGCCTCGATTCCCGGAACCGGTTGTGGATCGGCACCGACGGGGAAGGCTTGAATGCCTGGTCGGAGCCGGAGGGGCGCATGGTACATTACCGAAGCGACCGCACGCGCCCGGGCAGCCTGACCAACGACTATATCTACTGTATCGTGGAAAGCCGCGACGGAGGGATGTGGATAGGGACGCGTGAGGGTCTCAACCGGTGGGATCCCGTTAGCGGCCGATTTACCCTCTTTTCCCGGCGGCCGCTGGATCCGGTGCAGCCAGCGCACGACCGCATCACGGCACTGCACGAGGATCCCCGGGGACGCCTGTGGATCGGCACGTACGGCGGCGGTCTGGACATGTGGGATCCGACCGCCGAGCGGTTGGTCCACTACCATCCCGGCGAGACGGCGATGTACGGCTGGATCGGCGCCATTCTCACTTCCAGGGACGGAACGTTGTGGGTAGGTACGCAGGGCGGCGGGCTGTACCGGAAGACCAGGGACAGGGATGACTTCGTCATCTATCGCGCCGATCCGTACGCGCCCTCGAGCCTGAGCCACAACACCGTCAACGCGTTGTATGAAGATTCCTCAGGTGTCTTGTGGATCGCCACGGAAGGCGGAGGCCTGAACGCCATGAATCCGGCGGCGGGTACATTTACACGGTTTACCGAGCGGGACGGTCTTGCTCACGACGTCGTGTACGGCATTCTCCCGGACCGCCGGGGTCATCTCTGGCTCAGCACCAACAACGGACTGTCCAAGTTCTCAGTGGCGACGCGCACCTGCGTCAACTACTACGACAACGACGGATTTCAGGGCAACGTCTACAATCCCAACGCCTACGCGGCGGGTGCCGAGGGGGCGATGTATTTCGGCGGGATCAACGGACTCAATTTGTTCCATCCCGACGATCTTCAATCCAACGAATACACGCCGCCGGTCGTGTTGACGACCTTCAAGCGATTTGACAAACCGGTGCCGTTCGGCTTTGCCACGTCGGACGTGCGAGAACTCGATCTTTCTTACCGGGACTACTACATCGCATTCGAATTTGCCGCGCTGGATTTCGTGCATCCCGCGAAGAACCAGTACGCGTACATGCTGGAGGGATTCGACGCCGACTGGATCTATTGCGGCTCCCGGCGCTTTGCCAGCTACACTAACCTGGAGGGCGGCGACTACGTTTTCCGGGTGCGCGGTTCCAACAACGATCTGAAATGGAACGAGGCCGGATTTGCCATCCGCATCCATGTGGAACCGCCCTGGTGGGGCACATGGTGGTTTCGGATCGGCAGCGTCCTGACGGTCGTGCTGGGCGTGTACGCCGGGATCCGGCGCCGCATCGGGGCCATCGAGGCGCACCGGCGGGAGTTGGAAAGCGAAGTGCAGCAGCGTACGCATGAGTTGAAAGAGCAGCGAGACGAGTTGGAAAAGACGTTGCGCCATCTGCGTGAGACGCAGGCCCACCTGCTCCAGACCGAAAAGATGGCTTCGATCGGCCATCTGACGGCCGGCATGGCCCACGAAATCAACAATCCGCTGTCCTTCATCGACGGCAATCTGAATCACCTCGAGACGTACCTGCGGGACATCACGCGGATGATCGAAGATTCGGAGACCGTGTTGCGGTCGGCCGACACCGGCTTGAAAGAGAAGATCGACGCGCTCCGGGCGATCCGAAGCCGGTACGACTATGAGTACATCGTGGACGACATCACCAAGACCATCCAGTCGTGCAAGAACGGATCCGAACGCATTCAAAAGATCATCCGGGACCTCCGCAGTTTTGCCAACATCGATGACAGCCAGCTCCGGTACAGCGACCTCCTGCAGGGGCTGGAGACGACCTTGTCCCTGCTCAAACACAAACTCGCGGCGCGCATTGATATCAAGAAAGAATATGCCTCGCTTCCGGAAGTGCTGTGCTTTCCGGGGTTGCTTAACCAGGTATTCATGAACCTCATCCTCAACGCCATCCAGGCCATTCCGTATCAGGGCGCGATCACGCTTCGCGCCCGCAGTCTTTCGGCAGAGGAAATCGAAATTTCCGTCGAGGACACGGGATGCGGCATTCCCGAGAACATCCGCAGCCGCATCTTCGACCCGTTCTTCACGACGAAGGAAGTGGGTGAGGGGACGGGACTGGGCCTTTCGGTGAGTTACGCCATCGTAGAAAAGCATTACGGCTCGCTCACGTGCGAGAGTGAGGAGGGGCGGGGCAGCACGTTTGTTGTGCGCCTGCCGGTCCACTCTGCTCAGCTGCGGCAGCATCTGTTGTCAAAATCCCAGGGTCAGTCTGTCGCTGGAGCCGCCGGGCCGTAAACAGACGGAAAGGCGTATCCGCCGGACACATCCGGCACCATCCCGCATCGTGCGCGAGATAACCGGTTTCGGAGTGCCAGTGATCATCAAGTCGGCAAAGGCGTTCCGGGGTCTTGGCATGGCAATCGGCCTCTTGACGGTCTGGAGACCCGCCATCGCACAGGACATACCGGGCCTTCCGTTTCTGCAGAACTTCTCGGTTCGTGACTTCAAAGCCTACCATCAAAATTGGGCCGTGGTCCAGGCCCCCAACGGCCTGATGTATTTCGCCAACAACAACGGCGTGCTCGAGTTTGACGGTGTCCACTGGCGCCTGACCGCCATCCCGAACCGTTCGACGGTACGCTCGATCGATGCGGACAGCAGCGGCGTGATCTACGTGGGTGCCCAGGGGGATTTCGGTCTTGTCCGGCCGGACGGGCGCGGCGGTTTGCAGTACCGTTCCCTGCTGGACAGGGTGCCGGACCGGTATCGCCATTTTGCGGACGTGTGGAGCGTGCACGTGACGCGGCAGGGTGTGTATTTCCGTACGAAGAAATACCTTTTCCGTTGGAACGATCCGAATCTGGCCGTGATCGAATCGGCGACGTCTTTTCATCGCTCGTACATGATCGGCGGAGCGATCCTCGTGAGCCAGGAGAACGTCGGCGTAACGCGTGTCGACGGCGACAGTACGACACCGTGGCCGGGCGGGGCTTTTTTCGCCGACCGTCCGATCTATGCGATGGTGCCGTTTTCACAGGGCGGCGTTCTCGTCGGAACGCAGAAAGACGGTTTTTTCCTCCTGCGAGGAGGCGAGGTTACGCCTTTCCCAACCCAGGCCGACTCCTATCTTCGTGAACGACAGATGTACAACGGCGCTGTCCTCGCAGACGGGACGATCGCGATCGCGACGCTGTACGGCGGGATCGTCGTACTGGCGGAGGATGGATCCATCGTGTCCGTCATAGACCGGTCCACTGGACTGATCAGCGATAAAGTGCACGGCGTATGGGCGGACCGGGAATACGGACTCTGGCTGGCCCTGGACAACGGTCTGGCCCGCATCGAACCGGTATCGCCGTTCTCGTGGTATGAGGAAAGCTCCGGCCTTGTCGGAAACGTGCAAGCCGTGGCTCGTCACGAGGGTCGGTTGTACGCTGCGACGAGCCGCGGCGTGTATCGGCTGGAATCCGTTCGCTCTCCTTCCGGGACACCGCTCGCGCGATTTGCACCGGTGGGCACAATCTCCACCCAGTGCTGGTCGCTGCTGGAACGTCACGGCACGCTGTTGTGCGGAACCAATGAAGGTGTCTACGCGATCCGACAGGGCCGCGTGAGGCACGTCGGCGGCACGACGTCCTTTCACCTCTACGCATCGACCCGGGACTCTCTGCTGGTGTACGCGGGCCTGAAGGACGGGGTGGCCGTGCTGCGCTTTCGGGATGGCCAATGGAGCCTTGACGACAAACTGGCCGGGGTGACGGGAGAGATCCGCGCCGTACTCGAGCACGGCGACGACCTGTGGCTGGGCAGCAAGTTCCAGGGCGCATGGAGAATTCGCCGATCCACAGCCGAGGTCTCACTCTACGACACCTCGCGAGGTGTTCCTGCAGGGTGGGTGCGGGTTTTCGAGGTGGGCGGGAGACCGATTTTCAGTTCGGAAACCGGTCTGTACCGTTACGATTCAGCGGTAGACCGCTTCCTGCCCGACAGCGCTTTCGGGGCGCAATACACCGGCAGGGCCGGCGTGTCACCGGTCCAGGAAGACAGCGCCGGCCGCGTGTGGATCAACTCCGGCAATGAAATCGTAATGGCCGAGCCGGACGCCGAGGGAACGTACACGATACGGGAAGCTCCTTTCCAGCGGATTCCCGATGAGATGGAGATCAATGTGATCTACCCGGATGGACGCTGGATGTGGTTTGGAGGGACGGAAGGTCTGATCCGGTTCGACTTCGACCGGTTCCGGGATCCTCTCACCCCCCTTCCGACCTTGCTGCGCCGTGTTACGCTGATGAAAACGGATTCGGCGCTGAACGTGTCTTCGGCCGATGAAGCCGAACTCCCCCATGCCTACAACGCGCTCCGTTTCGAATTCAGCCTCCCGAGCTTTGACCACGCGTCGCGCAACCAGTACCGGTACTGGTTGGAACCGTTCGACGCAGACTGGTCCGTCTGGAGCGAGCAGACGAAAAAGGAATACACGAACCTACCCGAGGGGACCTATGTGTTCCATGTGCAGGGGCGAACGGTATACGGCCGGCCCGCCCGGGAAGCCACACTGGCTTTTGCGATCAGGCCGCCGTGGTACCGTGCGTGGTACGCTGTGTTGATGTACACCGCCTTGTCGGCCGGCCTGTTGACGATCGGGATTCGAGCCAGAGTCCGCGTGCTGACCGCACGCAACCGCATGCTCGAAGAAAAAGTGCGCGAGCGCACCAAGGCTCTCGAGGAAGCACAGGTCCGACTGATCCACTCGGAAAAAATGGCCGCCGTGGGCCAGATGGTGGCCGGCCTGGCCCACGAGATCAATAACCCGCTCACCTTTGTTTATGCCAACCACGAGTACATACGGGAACGTATGCAGAAACTGGTCCAGCTGTTGGAGGCCGTGGACCGCAGCCGGCACATGCTGTCCGATGAAGTCCGTGCGCGGGTCGATCGCATAAAACACGAACTGGAATACGAGAAACTCGTACCCGAGCTCGATCAAGCCCTCCAGAGCGCACTGTATGGAGGCGAACGCATCAAGAATATCGTAGAAAACCTGCGTCATTTTGCCGATATTGAGGCGGGGGAAATGCGGGAAACCGACCTCAACCGGAACCTGGACATCATCGTCGATCTGTTCTTGGGCCGGCACGGCGAGATCGATTTTGTGCGCCGGTATGAACCCCTTCCTCCCGTGCGATGTTACGTAAGCGAGTTGAACCAGTGCGTGATGAACGTTCTGCGCAATGCCGTGCAGGCGGTGGAGGATGCGAGGAGCCGTGGAACGCTCCCGACTGACGTAAGCGGCCGCATCTGCATTGAGACGCGAAAGGGCGGGAACGGAGGGGTGGAGATCGCCATTCGCGACAACGGGATCGGAATTCCAGAGGAGATTCGCACGAAGATCTTCGATCCCTTTTTCACCACGCGAAAGGTAGGGTTGGGCAAAGGCATCGGTCTGACCGAAGCGTACGCCATCGTCCAAAAGCACCACGGCTTGATCGACGTTCAGAGCAGGCTGCACGAAGGCACCGAAGTCACGATCCGCTTGCCCGTGCAAACCTGAATCAACAACGGACAGATCGCATCCTCACTGCATGAACGGAATCGTATAATGGCTGAATCATGCGTCCTTCAAGACATTTGACCCTATTCGGTCTGTGGATCGTTTCGGTGTCTGCACCGTTGGCCTCGCAGGACGAACGCGGTTATCCGCTCCTCAGGAATTTTTCCGCTAGGGAAACCAAGGGAAGCGTACAGAACTGGTCCGTCGTGCAGGACCGGCGGGGCTTCTTGTACTTCGGCAATACCAGCGGCATACTCGAGTTCGACGGCAGTTCCTGGCAGGCCGTCGCGACGGAACATTCCACTTCGGTACGATCGCTGGCCATCGACAGCGGCGGTACGATCTATGCGGGCGGCCAGGGTGAATTCGGATATCTGGCGGGCGATTCCGCAGGAAACATGGTGTTTCGCAGTCTCCAGTCGGAGGTGCCCGAGACCGATCGGGAATTTGCGGACGTGTGGGATGTCGTTCCGACTCCCGAAGGAGTCTACTTTCTCACACGCGTGCGGCTCTTTCGATGGGACGGCCGACGCATGCACGTATGGAAGCCGAAGACCGATTTTGATTTTTGTTCATGGACCGGAGGGCGGCTGCTTATCCGCCAATCGGATGTGGGTCTCATGGTGTTGCGAGGGGATTCGGCCGAGATGCTGCCGCGGGGTGAACTCCTGGCCGTTCCCCGAATCCAGGCCATCCTTGAAGATCCGGCCGGACCGTTGATCGTCACGCGTGCGCATGGGTTTTACCGCTTGCAGACCGGCGGTGTGGTTCCCCTGCAGACCTCTCACGACCGGTTCTTCCGGGAGAACCAGACGTACAAGGCTCTGGCGTTGAACGATGGTCGCATCGTGGTCACGACGATTCGAAGTGGGGTCGCAATTCTGGACCGAGACCTGCACATGATCGGCCTGCTGGACAAGTCGATGGGCCTGCAAGAGAATCTGGCGCTCAATCTGTACCAGGACCGAGATCAGGCACTGTGGCTGGGACTCAACAACGGCGTAGCGCGTGTGGAGATCGCAGCGCCTGTATCGCTGTTCGACGAACGATCCGGACTTCGCGGCGGCGTGGAAACCGTCACACGACACGAAGGACGCCTCTATGTGGGCACCATGTTGGGCGTGTCTGTCCTTGAGGAGACACGCGGTCCGAACGGCGGCGGCCACCGCTTTGAGTCTCTAGGCAATGACCTCCTGCAATGCTGGTCGCTGCTTTCGACGCCGCAGGGCCTGCTCGCGGCCACCAGCCACGGGGTCTTCAAGATTAGCGGGAAGAGGGTGCGCAAGATCACGGACCACAACGCCTTTCAGCTGCTGCGTTCGGTCAGGGACTCGACGTGCTTGTTCGTCGGACTCAAAGACGGTCTGGCCCGGCTTCGACTCCGTGACGGTCGTTGGTCGGACGATGGTCGTATAAACGGTGTCCACGAGCACGTGCGCACGATCGTGGAAACCCCAGACGGTACGTTATGGCTCGGCACCACCTACCAGGGGACGCTTCGACTGTTGCCCTCGGCGGCCGACTATACCGTCCAGCGGTTTGGTCCGGCGAACGGCCTGCCCGTCGGACGGGTTTCCGTCTTTCAGCATGACCAGGGCCTCTCGTTTGGCACTGATTCAGGGTTGTACCGGTTCGATCCCGCGTCCTTTCTAGCGGACACGGCCGTGCGTTTTTTTGCCGATTCTTCGTTTGGCGATCGTCTCCTGGGAAGCAACTACGTGTACCTCATGGTCCAGGAAGCACCCGACCGAATGTGGATCAGCGCCACCCGGTCCGGCCTTGCCGCCCGGGACGTCGACGCGCGACGGTACCGCTGGGAAGTTTCGGCGTTCGATCGTTTTCCGGAAACGGTGATTTACGCCATCTATCCTGAAGCCGACGGTGTGGTCTGGTTCAGCACCGACGATGCGCTGGTTCGGTACGATCGCAAATGGGTCCATCCGTTGTCCGAGGGTCCCTCGGTCTTCATCCGAAAGGTGCGCGTCGGAGGAGACTCACTGGTCTACGGCGGGTGGCCGATGGAGAAGGTCCGGGAACCCAGGTTGTCCTATCGCAACAATGCCCTTCGGTTCGAATGCGCAGCACCCGTGTACGAGCAGGGGACGGAATTGATGTACCAGTACAGGCTGGACGGTCTGGATCCGGATTGGTCCGTGTGGACGCGGGAGAATCGCAAAGACTATACGAATTTGTCCGAAGGGTACCATCGGTTTCTGGTGCGCGTGAGAGACGGCAGCGGACGGATCAGCCCGGAAGCGGTATATGCGTTCACGATCCTTCCGCCGTGGCAGCGTACGTGGTGGGCCTATGCGTTTTACATGCTGGCGGGAGCCGCCCTCGTCACCGGCACGATCCGTATGAGGATTCGCGTGCTGCAGAAGCGAAACGTGGAGTTGGAACGGAAAATCGAGGAACGAACGAGAGACCTCCGGCAGACACAAGCGCAGCTCATTCACGCCGAGAAGATGGCGTCGCTGGGACGCATGGTCGCCGGCATGGCGCATGAGATCAATAATCCGCTGACCTTCATTCAACCCAACCTGCAGCACCTCGAAGACAAAGTGGACAGGCTCTTTCATCTGGTCCGATTGTACGAAGAGGACCGCTCCGACCGCGGTTCCCTTCGAACGGAGATCGAACAAGTCAAAGAGGAACTGCAGTTCGATCTCCTGAAAGAAGACGTCCAGAGCATTCTCCGAAGTTCGATCGAGGGCAGCCGCCGCATCCGCCAGATCATCGACCACCTGCTGAGTTTCAGCCAGGAACTGTCCAGCGAAAAGAGCAAAGTGGATCTGGGCAGCCATCTCGAAACGGTGACGGAACTGTTCCTGCGCCGATTGAGCGATATCCGGCTCGAAAAACACTTTGCGCAAGGATTGGTGGTGGAGGGTAATCCGGGCGAGTTGAATCAGTGTTTCATCGACATTCTGGACAACGCCGTGCAGGCGATTCGCGAGGCCGAGGTCTCAGGACGTCTCGGAGCGGGTCAGGGTGTCATCGGTATCACGACGGAACCCTGCACGTGGAAGAACCGGGAGGGTGCGTCCGTATTGTTTACCGACAACGGCATCGGCATGAGCCGTGAGGTGATCGACAAGATATTCGAGCCCTTCTTCACGACCCGCAAGGTCGGGGTGGGGCGCGGGCTTGGACTGTCCGAGGTGTACGGCCTGATCCAGAAGCACGGCGGATCCATCGAAGTGCGGAGCGATCCGGGACAAGGCTCGGAGTTCCGCATCCTCCTTCCCCTGAGGCACCCTCGGAGAATCGAAACGACGACTTGACTCGAATGCGTGAACTGTGAACTGAACGTACTCACCCAACCTTCGGAAGAGGTCACGACATGAAAATTTCTTCCAACGAGCCCGTCAAATTGAAAAAAGCCCGGCGCCCGCTGGTGCTGGCCATCGACATCGGCACTTCCTCGACGCGCGCCCTCGTGTACGATGCGCTGGGCCGGCCGGTAAAGAAGCTCATGATGCAGATCGGGTACACGATGACGACGACCCGGGACGGCGGCGTAGTTGCGGATCCGCGTTTCATTGTCAACAAGACGGCCGAATGCATCGACGCGGTCATGGCTGCGCTGGGGGAGCGCGCAGGAGACGTCAAAGCGGTGGGGTTCGACACCTTCTGGCACAACGTGATGGGAGTGGATCGGGCGGGCAAACCTACCACGCCGCTGATCAACTGGGCCGATACCCGGCCTCGGGAAGTAGTGGCCGAACTGCGGGAGAAGATCGACCCCGCGGCCAGTCATGCCCGTACGGGCTGCGTCATTCACCCCAGCTATCTGCCGGCAAAAATCGTGTGGTTTCACAAACGAAATCGCGACGCGTTCCGGAAGACGCGCAAGTGGATGTCGATCGGCGAGTATTTGTACCTGGTGTTCTTCGGTAAAACCGTTTGCGGGTTGTCGATGGCGTCGGGCACGGGCCTGCTCAACCAGAACACGTGCAGGTGGGACGAAGGCGTTTTCGCCGCGCTGCCCGTCACGCCGAACGATTTTCCGGAATTGGGCGATCTGGATACGCCGCTTTCCGGCCTGCTGCCCGCCTACGCGCGGCGCTGGCCTGCTCTGGCACGCATTCCCTGGCTGCCCGCCGTCGGCGACGGTGCCAGTTCCAACGTCGGCACCGGCTGCGTCGACAAAGAACAACTGTGTCTGGTGATGGGTACTTCCGGCGCCATGCGCGTGTGCTGGGAGGCCGAAAGCGTGGAAATTCCGCCGGAATTGTGGGTGTATCGTGTGGACCGAAAGCGGTTCCTCATGGGCGGTGCGCTGAGCGACGGCGGCAATCTGCGTAAGTGGCTGTGCGGACAGTTGGGCATCGAGGGAAAAAAAGGCATCGACGCCGCGCTGAAGGCCGTTCAGCCGGACGCACACGGGCTAACTGTGCTGCCGTTCTGGGCCGGCGAACGCAGCACGGGCTGGCATGAACATGCTCGGGGTTTGTTGACGGGACTCAACCTCAACACGTCCCGGGAGGAGATCGTACGAGGAGCGCTGGAGGCTCTGTGCTTCCGTTACGCGGCCATTTACGAGGTGTTCAAGAAGGCAAACCGGCCAGTCAAACAAGCGGTGGCCTCCGGCGGCGGGTTCATCGACTCGGCGATTCTGACGCAGATCATGGCGGACGTTCTGGGGATAACCGTTACGCAATCGGGAGAAGCGGAGGGATCGGCCCGCGGTGCCGCCGTTCTCGCGCTGGAAGCCATCGGAGCGATTAAACACGCTTCGTCCGTTCCGATGCCGCTGGGCAAATCGTTCCGGCCCAACCCTGCGCTTCAGCCAGCCTATGCACGCGCACGTGAGCGACAGCAGCGGCTGTACGATCTGGTCGCGAAGCAATGGTGGGAGAAACCAAGTTGAAAACTGAATGAGGAGGACAGGCCTTAATGAAAACGTTGAAGGCAGGACTGCTGGCCGGGTGGGTGCTGCTGGCCACGCCCGGGATTGTGCGAAGTGAAACGTTGACCGTGGCACCCGACGGTTCGGCTCCGTATACAACCGTTCAGTCCGCTGTGGACGCGGCGCAGAGCGGGGACCGGGTCGTTATACGCAGTGGGGAGTATTTCGAGGCGGTGCGGGTCACCGGGAAAGACCATCTGACCTTCGAAGGCGAAGGGGAAGTGTGGATCAAGTCGAGCGGGATGGACGAAATATTCACGATCCTGAGCTGCTTCGCCATCCACGTGAGCGGTTTGAAAGGCATACACCTCACGTCCGAGACCTGTTACAACAATGTCTTCGGTATTCAACACTCCGCCGACATCACGATCACCCGGTGCGTCATGAACGGTTCCGGCATCTACGGCCTCGATGCCTCGGATTCGCGCGGCCTCACCATCACCGACAACATCTTCACGCGATGCACCTCCACCGCCATCAGTATCTCCCGATGCGAGAATGTGACGATCCAGCGTAATGTCGTCGTTGACAACGAAGCCTGGCAGGGGATCTACCTCACCGGATCCAACGACGTTCGCATTGCCAACAACACCCTGGCCCGCAACCGACTGACGCCCATCGACGTAGATTCGGGCGAGCGGATTGTGATTGCCAACAACATCATTGCCTTTAACGACCTGGTCGAGCAGGGCGGAGGCGGCGTGACCGTGCGGGGAGCGCTAGGCTCCCTGGACTTGCGGCGCAACGTGGTGCACGGCAACCGGTTCGAGGGCGTCGTCGTCAACTATGCAGGCGTTTATCCCGCAGACGACATCGACGCCGATCCGATGTTCCAGTCGCTGACGGCGGACAACGTAAGTCTGTTACCGGGCTCGGTCTGTTTTGGAGCGGGCACGGACGGAACGAATATCGGCGCCGCGCAGGGAGCTGGCGATGGTGCGCTTTCCATGCGGAGTTTCGACGATGCATTCAACGAAGGCGTGCGACTGCTGAACGACCGAAACTACGCCGAGTCCCTTCCCTGGTTCCAGCGGCTGACTGCCAACTATCCGGACCGCGCGGAAGGATACATCGGCCTCGGGAACAGCTACCTTGGACTGCGGTACTTTGAGGAGGCCGTCCGGGCTTACCATGAATGTCTGCGGCTCAAACCGAACTACGACATCGCCTATTACAACCTCGCGTGCGCGGCCTCGCTTCAGTGGCGCGTGGACGAAGCGCTGTACTACCTCGAGCTCAGTTTCCAGGCGGGCTATAAGGACCTGCAGTCGATGATGTCGGACCCCGACCTCGAAGCGGTACGTCAGGTGACACAATTTCACAGCTTGATGGCGAGGTACTTTCCGACCTACAACGAACCCAGGCGATGAACAGTTCGGCAGAGGAGATCACGTCCGGTCGACCGGTACTGCTGTTCGACGGTGTCTGTAATCTCTGCAACGCGAGTGTGTTGTTCGTCATCCGCAGGGACCGCCGGAGCCACTTCCGCTTCGCTTCACTCCAATCGGAGGCGGGGCAGGCCCTTCTGGAACGGTTCCACCTGCCCGCGAACGAGTTCGAGACGTTTGTCCTCGTCGAAGACGGCCGCTGTTTTGTCAGGTCCACGGCAGCGCTGCGAGTTGTGCGAAAACTGAATGGCCTGTGGCCCTTCCTGTATGTTCTCATCGTGATCCCGGGACCGATTCGCGATCTCCTCTACAATTTCGCAGCCCGCCGACGTTACCGCTGGTTCGGCAAGCGG
Source organism: Bacteroidota bacterium (assembly GCA_037445875.1). GTDB lineage: Bacteria > CLD3 > CLD3 > SB21 > SB21 > JBBIJR01. The sequence goes on from JBBIJR010000041.1 coordinate 27,201, forward strand.
GAAGCGTGCATGGTGCCGACACCCGAACAACGGTCGCGGTTCCTGGACTAAGGGGACTCCAGATAGTTTACAGACCTGTCGGCTCGACGGGCAGATTCCTGGAGTGAATCGAGATGCACCGGACATCGGCTCGACGGTGGTCAAATTGCCGTGATGATGGACGGGGGAAGAGCCAGGTAGGGAGAATCACTTCTTGCGCGACAGTAGCGTCGACAAGTGTTCGACGATATTGCGGAGGTCCTGGTCGCTGACCCGGTCCTGCTGGAAGAACGGCATCCGGTATCCGCCAAAACGGACCTGTTCGATCATGACGGCGAACTCGCGAGGCTTGAGCTTGATTTCCTGACCCTTGCCGTCGACCCCCTGGGCATCGAGGCCGTGGCACCACGCACACGCCCGGCTATACAGAGCGGCCCCGGCCGCAGAATCCGGAGCGAGCGTCAAGACGGTACGAACGTAGTCGGCCGCCGCCCTTTTCGAACCGACCGGATAAGGAAAACGATACAACGTGTCCGGCGGGGAAGCAACCCCCTTGAAGCTTTTCAGAAACGCCGTGAGGGCCTGTGTCAGCGAGTCCGGCAATACTGCGGCCGGATTCACGCCGTCCAGACTGTCTTTGTACTGCTTCTCGAGTTCCTCTAATTCCAGCGTTTGAAATCGCGCATAGCAATACAGAGCAGCGTTCGACACAGACTCGTGGCGTCCCCGTATGCGGGAATTCCACCAGTCCTTCCGTCCCACGACGCCGGTGAGGGCATGTCCTGCATGAATGCGGCTCGTGTCCGTGGGCGGGACGGCCCCCGGGTGACAATCGCTGCACGCATACCCGTCGTCGATCACGGTCCGGAAGAACAGCCGTCCCCGTTCGATCAACTGCTCCTCCGACGGACCGCCCGCACAACCCATCGCGCTCATGCACCAAAGGAGCCAAACCGCAGCACCATACACGAACGGGAGTCCTTGTAATTGTGACCGGCCTGTGATAGATTGCATCGGTTGTTCAATCCTATCGAGACATGAGAGTTGCGGTTCTGTTGGCGTTACTGCCGCTGCTTGCCTGCGCAGAGCAGGAAAGGTCCGCGTCCGCCGTTCCATCAGCGAAGCATGTTTACAAATTCAGGAACATTTCGCAAGAGGTTTCTTACGTCGGAGGAAGAGTGTGTCGCTCATGCCACGCCGATATCTACGAGACGTTCAAAGAGACCGGCATGGGTCGTTCGCTCTATGCGCCGCATGAGGGCAACGTTATTGAAGACTACGCAAAACGCAACGTCGTACACGACCCGCGGAGGAATCTTTCGTACAGAATGTTCACGGAAAACGGCAAGTTCTACCAGGAGGAATTCCGTCTCGATGCGGGTGGACAGAAAGTCCACAGCCTTGTTCGCGAAGTGAAGTACATCGTCGGGTCGGGCAACCATGTGCGCTCCTATATCACCGAACTCAACGGATTTGTGTTTGAACTGCCCGTCTCGTGGTACGCCGAACGAAAGAAATGGGACCTCAGTCCGGGCTTCCAGAAGCGGAACCTGCGGTTCGGCCGGGTAATCCTGCAGGAGTGCCTGGGATGCCACAATTCGTATGTACCCTTTGTGCGCGGGTCGCTGAACAAGTATGAATTTCCTTTCGAGGAAGGCATCTCCTGCGAACGTTGTCACGGTCCCGGTGCGCTGCACGTAAATTACCGGCTCAAGCAGAAGCGCAAGGACCGTGAGGCCGCGGCGGGCCGCATGGACAGCACGATCGTCAATCCGGCTCGATTGGAGAGAGCAGAGAACGTCGATGTATGTCAACAGTGCCACCTGCCGGGCATCATGCAGGTGACGAAACCGGGACGCGACGATTTCGATTTCCGTCCGGGCATGCGTCTGAGCGAGGTCAAGACGATCTTTGTGGCGGAGGGACAGCAGCCTCACGACTTCGGGATCGCCTCCCACCCGGAGCGTTTGAGTTGGAGCGCCTGTTTTCAGAAGAGCGGAACGCTCACTTGCACGACCTGCCACAACCCTCACGTCACGGTGAGCAGGACGCCTCGCTCGCAGTTCAACCGTCCGTGCATGAATTGCCATCCCCTCGGCGAGATTCGCTCCTTGGTACGGGGCCGTCCTCACCGTGCCTCCGACGACTGCGTTTCGTGCCACATGAGACAGGGCGGAACGTCCGATATTCCGCACGTCGTATTTACCGACCACTGGATTCGAAAGCCGGTGCCGAGCGACTCGCGCAAGTCCGTATCCATGATCATGAGCGGTGATGACGGGAGCGGTACCGGGGTGGTTGCGCTGACGGATTTTTTCAAGGAACAGGATGCGCAAGCGGGATTGCGGCTGGGGATCGCGTATTACAAATACTTCTGGAACAAACACCGCGATGAAACCTATCTGGGTCGTGCGGAATACGTGCTGTCGAAGGCCGTCCTCGATCATCCGGCGGAAGCACAGGCCCATTTCTACCTCGGTCTGGTATTCCGGGTGCAGGACCGTTATTCCGAGGCCATTCGGGAATTCCACAAGACGCTGAATATCGATTCCTCGTACGTGAAGGCCCATTTCTGGATCGGCGACGCGTTGTACAATCAGAAAGCGTATACGGATGCGATACGCCACTTCGAGCACGAGGCGAGCATCATGCCTCACGATCCGCAGGTATTCTTGAAGTTGGGGAATTGCTATGCCGAGTTGGGCATGGACGAGGAGGCGATTGTAGCGTATCGGCGGGCGACGGAGGTTAATCCGGCCTTTCTTGACGGATATCTGAATTTTGGACTCGTCTCGTACAGCCGGCTGCAGCGGTACGACGAGGCGGTGGAGGCTTACCGCTGCGCGATCCGTCTGGACCCAGACAACGTGGACGCGTATTTCAATCTGGGCACCACGTATTTCCTGGCGGGCCGGTACGAAGAGGCCATTCCGGAGTACCGCCGTGCCATCGAAAGAGAGGCGGATCATGAAGGAGCGCACATGAATCTCGCCGTGGCGTACACACGATTGAAGAAAAACGACCTTGCGCGGGACGTCCTGCAATCGGTATTGCGATTCAATCCACGCAACGTGCAGGCACGAACCCTGTTGAATGAACTCCAACCATCCATGTAGAAGG
>JBBIJR010000042.1:0-30282 GCA_037445875.1 Bacteroidota bacterium
ACCTTGAGACCGCCGATGTAAGTCATGATCATTAAAGGAAACGGCCGGCCGAACCACCGCATCACCGAAGGATCGATCTGCATCGGTTCGGTATTCGTCAGGCCCGTGACCCAGTTGACGGCGGGGGCGGCGTACAGCATTTCATCGTAATTGGCACCGGGTTCAGACAGATCCCAACAGGCCCACCCCAAATAGAGTACCGCAGCGGCAGTCAGCCAGAGATATGGACGAGAACGCATTCAGTGATTCCGTATTCGGCGGGCAAGGACAAGGACTCCAACCCGCAAACCGTCAAGCAGTATGAAGATTGGAATTGTCAGCCAATGGTACCACCGGGCATGTTGTCGGTAGAGCCGAAGGCTGTTTTGAAGTCGCAAAAGGATCTTACGACGGTTAACCTGGCCTCCGGTGGCGGCGGAGATCTTGTGCCATACGCGGCCTGACGGTACGTATAACATCCGGTACCCCCGCTGCCGCGCCCGCAGACAGTAATCGGAGTCCTCGCAGTACAGCGTATATGCCGTATCGAGGAAGCCTACGGAATCCAGCACGTCCCGCTTGATCATCATCGCGCAGCCGGTGATGTAGTCACATTCCGATTCTCTGTCGTACTGCCCCAGGTCTTTTTCTCGGATGCCGATGTGCCAGCTGGTTCCCCGATACAGCGCGATACGGCCTCCGGCAAACCACAGCCGGTCCGGCGGATCGAAGTAGAATATTTTAGGCCCAAGGATGCCCGCATCCGGATGGGCTTCCCCGCTCTGCACCAGCGCACGCAACAGGCCTTTGTCCACGACGGTATCGTTGTTGAGGAGGAGAACGTAGTCCGCACCGCGATCAAACGCGAATCGCAAGCCGATGTTGTTACCGCCGGCAAATCCCAGGTTCCGGTCGTTCTCTATCAGAACGAGCCGGCCCTCGGCGATCGCGTCTCCGAACCCCTTGCGAACGGCCGCCGCCGACCCGTCGTCCGAGTGGTTGTCGACCATCACAAGGACCCAGCGGGGATACTCTTGCCGGAGAAGCGAACGGACACACTCCAGCGTCAGTTCCCGGCCGTTCCAGGAAAGTACGATACAGTACACCAGCGGAGAAGAGTTCATGGAGAGGGGCCCGTGGGCGGCCTTCAGGATTTCTTGATCACATGCTCCTTGGGCAGCGTGATCTTGAACGTCGAACCGTCGCCTTCCTTGGATGTGACGGTAATCTGACCGCCGTGGAGATCGATAATGTGCTTGGCCAGCGTGAGGCCGATCCCGGCCCCGTCGACCGATCGAGTGGTGGACTGGTCCACCTGATAGAACTTGCCGAAGATCCGATCGATGTACTTCGCCGGTATGCCCCGCCCGTTGTCGCTCACGATGATCTCGATCGCGTTCTTGCGATCCTCTACTCGCGTGGACACGCGCCCGTTGAAATCCGTGAACTTGATGGCATTCTCGATGATGTGCTCAATGGCCTGCTCCAGGCGGTTCGCATCAACGTTGAGTGCAGGGAGGTCCTTCGGTACGAACAGTTCGTACTGCAGTTTCTTTTCCTCGGCCTCGGAGCGATAACTCTCAAAGACCTTCTCGATGACGTCTTTGAACTTGGTGGATTGCCTTTCAAGGATGATGGCGCCGTATTCGATCTCGGCAAGGGAAATCAGATCGTTGATCAGGCCGGCCAAGCGTTTGCTTTCCTCCAGAATGACCTCGATGAACTTCTTTTGCGTTTCGCGGTCGATCTCCTCCGTGTCCTTCATCAAGCTGGTGAAACCCTGGATCGAGTGGATGGGCGTGCGCAGCTCGTGGGAGATCGTGGAAAGGAAATTGGATTTCAGGTCCCGCACCTCGCGCCGGGCGCGATAACCCCAGCTCACGACCTCGCGGAACAGGTTGTTGGTGTCGCGGAGCCGCCGGCTCATCACTTTTGCGATTTGTGTCAGGATCCGATGGGCCGTCTCCAGGTTCTGCCCGATGATCTCGTTGAAGGACGCCCTGGAAAGGAAAAGCAATTCGCAATCGTCCAACGCGGCCGCGCCGGCGGAACGCACCTCTTCATCCAGAAGCGCCATCTCGCCGAAAAAGTTGCCCTCCTTGAGTACGGCAACCGCCTGCTGGCGCGAGGAGTCGTCCACCACGCTCTTGAATATCTTGATGGACCCCTTGCGAATCACGTACATCCCGTTGGTGTCCGCGCTGCCGTCGTCAAAGATCACCTGACCGGACGCGAACGTCTGTACGTCAAATCGGGAGGCGATCGCCACCAACTCTTCTTTGGAGAGGGATTTGAAGAGCGTGGAATTCCGAAGAACTTCCACTATGTCATTTGAAGCGGCCATATGCTCCTACAGGACAAGTTTCAGCCCTTCCTGCGCCGCAATGACCGTCAGGTCGGGTTGGCGCTTGAAGTTCTCGTACATCCGCCGCACCGTGTTGTCGTCGTAGTCGGGCGAATAATGAAATGTGACCAACTGACGGACTTTGGCTTCGCGTGCAAACGCGACGGCGCCGGCCACACTGCTGTGGCCCCGACCCCTGGCCGACTCGTAATCTTCCGGCATGTACTGGCTGTCGTGAATCAGAATGTGGGCGTCTCTCGCCAGTTCCAAGACGTCCGGATCGAACCGTCCGTCCGCATGCTCCACATCGGTCATGTAGACGAGCGTTTTGCCCTCTTCTTCGATGCGGAAGGCCGTCGACGCCAGCTTTCCGTGCGGAATCTCCCCGCCCGTGACGCTCACTCCATCCAGGGCAAACGGCCGATCATCGATCTCATGAATTTCGATGGACGCCGACAGATTGGACAGAGAACAGATTGGAGAGTACACCTTATTCAGCTGACCGTCCAGCACTTCCTCCAGTTTTGCATGGGCGGGGTGCCGCCCGAAGATCCGGATCGTATTGCCGGGAATAAATACCGGAATAAAAAAAGGAAAGCCCTGAATATGATCCCAGTGCGTGTGACTCAGCAGGATCGACGCTTCCCCTTTTCCTTTGCCCAGGGGCGTCGGCATCAGCTTGCGGGCAAGACTGCATATGCCTGTCCCCGAATCAAGGATGACATCGTATCCTTTCTTCGTTCTGACGTGGACACAAGATGTATTACCGCCAAACTCGTTGGTCGTGGTCCCGGGCACCGGAACGGTACCCCGAACGCCGTAGAACGTGATTTCCATTTGACCCGCCGACTACCTTCCGATTACAGCCTGATTTCCTGTCCTTCTTTCGCAGCGAACACCTCGATGCCCATGGCCCGTCCCTTATCCCTGTACTCCCCGTCGATCTGGTCCATGACGTCATCGGAGTTGCCCGGAGCGTGGTGGAAGAGCGCCAACCCCTGAATACCGGCTTCCTTGCAAAGGTCGATGCCATGTTCCGGCGTGCTGTGTCCCCAGTGTGGATTCCGCCTGTAATCCTCCAGCCTGAAAAATGCGTCATACACGATCAGATCGGCTCCGGAAACGAAACCCACCAGCTGCTGCTGAAGGTCTTCCAATTCGCGCCTCATGTCTTCGCTGATGTGATCCGGAGGCCGCGAGATGAACTCCTCCCCGATCAGAATATCCTCGAACGGAGCGGTGTCCGTAATGTACGCAAAACTCTTGTCGTCCGCGTCCACCCTGTATCCCAGCGCGATCGAAGGATGGTTCAGGCGAACGGTCTTTACGGCCGCCTCGCCGACGGACCAACTGCGTCCTTCCCCGACTTCCACGAAATCCAATTTGGCTCTGACTTCGTTGAACGAAATCGGACTGTACGTTTCCTTGTTCTGGTACGCCAGAACGTCCCGGAGCTTGTGTCGATTGTTCTTTCGTGCATAGATCGTGAACCGATTGCCGCCGACGAATACCGGTGAGAAAAACGGAAAGCCCTGGATATGGTCCCAGTGCATGTGCGTGATGAATACATGGGCGGAACCATTGCCCTCCGAGAAGCCGTTGTGCATGAGCGATAGGCCCAGTTCGCGAATGCCCGTGCCTGCGTCAAAGATGAGCACCGTCCCGTCATCCAGGCGGACTTCGACGCAGGGTGTATTCCCTCCGTACTTGTTGGTATGAATGCCGGGCACGGGGTATGAGCCGCGCACACCCCAGAACTTGACGACCATGGGCCGGGTTAACGTTAAAGTAATATTAACAATTAATTAATAACATTCTCCAAGCAAATGCAAGCAGAATTCCGGGTGGGCCCCGTCAAAAGGACGTCACGGCATCCGAGAGGCTTCGGTAAGTCGGGATAAAACGGTCTATTTCCAAGAGCTTCACTACTTCCATTACTTCTTTGGACAGACCGGACAGCCGCAGATTGCCCTCACTTGTTCGTATCTCCTTTAAGATACCGAGAAAAATGCCCCAGCCGGCACTGCTTATGTAGGTCACGTGTTCGAGATCGACCACTATTTTGAAGACTTTATGATCCAGCAAGTCTTCGAGGGTCTTTTCAACCTCTGACGAAGTAATAGAGTCAATGTGCCCGCCCACCGTGACCACCGCAATTTGATTGGACGGTTCTCGGAGCGAGACCTGTATGGAGAAAGGTTCAAGCATGCGTTGCTTCCGCCGGGGAAGTTAGCTTTAGCGTCCGATGAGACCCTCGACAGGACTGGAGGCCGTCGCATAGAGTTTCTTAGGAATGCGGCCTGCTTCGAAGGCCAGGCGCCCTGCCTCCACGGCAAGTTTCATGGCATGAGCCATCTTCACAGGATCACCGGATCCGGCAATGGCCGTGTTCATCAGGATCCCGTGGCAACCGAGTTCCATGGCAAAGGATGCATCGGAAGCGGTGCCGACACCGGCGTCGACGATAACCGGGACGCGGCTTTGTTCCAGGATCATCATGAGGTTGTACGGGTTTCGGATGCCGAGACCGGAGCCGATCGGGGCGGCGAGCGGCATCACGGCCGCACAGCCCGCATCCTCCAGCTTCTTGCAGATGACCGGGTCGTCTATACAGTATGGGAGGACCGTAAATCCCTCCTTGACCAGGGTTCGGGCGGCGTCCAGCAATTGCTCATTATCGGGAAAGAGCGTTTTCTGGTCGCCGATCACTTCGAGTTTCACAAATGTTGTGTCGAGCGCTTCGCGCGCCAACCGGCAGGTCAGTACGGCTTCTTTGGCGGTATAACATCCCGCGGTATTCGGCAGCAGGGTGTACGTCTTGCCGAGGTAGTCTAACAGCCCTTTATCGTTGGGATTGTCGAGATTGAGGCGGCGGAGGGCTACGGTAATAATCTCGGCTCCGCTGGCTTCAATTGCCTGCCGCGTCTGGTCGTAATCCCTGTACTTGCCGGTCCCGACGATCAAACGCGAAGAAAACTCACGGCTACCAAGGATCAGATTCTTGTTACGCATGGCGTGGTCCTTTGCTCTTCGGGACTCAATATAGTCAGTCTCCGCAATAATAACAAATCAGCCGCCTTGCGTGGCACGGATGATCTCGACACGATCCCCCTCCGTGATGGCCGCACGGTCAAACTCCTGTTTGGGCACTACGGAATCATTGATGGCTACGGCCATGCCTCGCGACGAGTCAATCTTCAATTCGCCGAGCAGTTCTCGCACGGTCATGGAACGCCGGAATTCATGCCGCTCCCCATTAATAATGACGTTCATCGCCTGCTCTTTCACTCGAGTTGGTTCACATACTCGGCCAGCCGGGACAGCAACGGTTCATGAATGTTCCGGATGGGAGGCATTTTCGGGTTGCCGGTCAGAACCGTTCTTTTCACATAGGCCGGATCGATTTTGCGTCCCTTCAATTTCACGCCGATACCTGTTCCACCCCCATCCGGCCCGTGGCACGGTCCGCAATACGACCGAAACACGCGATCGGCCGTTGCCGTCGTGTCGATCTCCTCCAACTCCAGCCCGGGCCGAACGGAAGAATAGATGACGGACAAAGCGATGAGCACCGCCGAAAGAAGGCCAAGCGCGATGGATATAAAGCGCACGCTATCCAACCGGCACCTCCGAAGCCTACTTGGCGGCTTCGGCCTCTACGGCGGCCTCCTCGGTCTTGGTTCCTCCTTTGACGATGGCAGAAACCGCGGTTTTTTCGATTTCCACTTTCACGTTGTCGGCGATCTTCACCATGACCGTTTTGTCCTTTACCGCTTGAACGGTACCGTGAAGGCCGCCTGCCGTCACAATCTTGTCCCCCTTCGAGAGAGCAGCAACCTGCTTTTCGTGCTCCTGCTGGCGCTTCTTTTGCGGGCGGATCATGAGGAAGTAGATGATCACAATAATTAGAATGAACGGCAGAAAGCTGACCAGAGGATTCGCCGACGAACCGTCTGCATTGGGATTGCCTCCCATCCAAGCCAGCCATTGAAGCATGAGCATCATAGGTACCGTTGTCTCCTTCTAAAAGTGAATAAACATTGCCAATGCAACTGTCATAACTCGTGAACGCGGTCGCCGAGGGTTTCTCTGATCCCGTCCAGCATCCACGCATGGATTAACCCGTTGGACCCGACAATATTCCCCCTGAGCAGGACATCGTCTCCCCCCGTAGGAGTCGTGATGCGTCCGCCCGCTTCGTGTATAAGCAGCGCGCCCGCCGCAATGTCCCACGGATTGAGGTTCAATTCCCAGAATCCGTCGAACCGCCCACAGGCCAGGTAGCACAGGTCGAGCGCAGCGGAACCTGCCCGGCGGATGCCGGCCGTCCGGGCCATGAACCATCGGAATACGTTCAGATAATCGTCTACAAACGTCAGGTTGCGGAACGGAAAACCCGTGGCGAGGAGACATCGGGGATGGTCCCCCGTCGTGGATACGCGGATGCGGCGATCGTTGAGAAACGCGCCTTTGCCCTTCTCGGCCGCGAACAACTCCTTGTGAACGGGGTCGTATACGACCGCCACGGACAGTTCGCCTTCGATTTCCAGCGCAATGCTGACGCAGAACATCGGCACGCCGTGAATGAAGTTGGTTGTGCCGTCCAGCGGATCGACGATCCACCTGAAGCGGTCCGACCGCGAGTGGGAACCCGTCTCCTCGGCCAGGATTTCGTGGTCGGGAAACGACCGGCGAATGTGCTGGAGGACGGCCTCCTCGGAGCGGCGGTCCGCCTCGGTCACGAAATCATTCTTCTCTTTCGCGTCCACGCGCATCGTTTTGCCGTAATACTCCATCAGGATGCGGGAGGCCTGCATGGCCGCTCCGACCGCGACATTCCGGCAGTTCTTCGGTATGTCGGACTTCCCGCCGCTCATCACTTGTCCAGCCGGCGGATTTCCTCGATGCGCTGTTTGGCGAACAGGCCGTATTCGCTGTTAGCGCCGTTCTTCTTCAGGATCTCCTCGTACAAACCGACCGCCTCTTGATACTTTTTCAGCTTCACATAACACTCCGCCGCCTGGCTCTTGGCCGCACTGGCCCAGTCGAACTTGGCCCCCATCGTAAGGTAGGGTATGCGCAGGTATTCCAGAAGCGCCTGTTCAAAATTGCCCATGGCGAAGTACGTGTCGGCAATATTGTACTGGATTTCCGCCTCGTCCTCCCCCGAAGCCGTCCGCTGCAGGTCCTTGAGGTATTCGATAGCACGGTTGTACGACTTAAGGTTCTTGTGCATGACCCCGATATCGATCCGCTTCGAGAAGATGTTGGCCGGATCGTCGTCCGGGAACTTTTCGAGGTACTGCTGGATCAACACCAGCGCATTCTCGTAGAGGCCGGCGGCTTTGTACACTTTGATCAGAAAATCCATGGCGTACCGTGCGTCGGTCGGCCGGATTCCCGGATGAGACAGGGCCATTTTACCGGTTTCGATCGCCGTCTGTACCTGTTCGAGTTGGAACGCTTCGATCGCGATCCGCAGGTACACTTGAGGAAGAATCTCGCTGTCGGGGAACTTCTGAGGAATGTCCTGCAGAAGGGCCATGCCGTCTTTGCTGCGGCCCTGCCGGTAGCGAATCACGCCCATCTCGTACAACACTTCCGGAATCACGGAAGCGGACTTGAACTCGTCCACAACACGCGCGTACGTTTTGTAGGCCAGTTCGTAGTTCTTTCCCGTATATTGATAGTAGCGGCCGAGTTCGTAGCGGAATTCCGCGTTGTAGTTTTCGAAGAGGATTCGCTGGCCCTTCTCCTTTGCATACTTCCGGCTGAAGGCCTTTTCGAGTTCGGCGGTCGTATTGACCTGGCCCAGGCGGTAGGCGCAGACGATGACGCGGGAGTCGAAGATCATACGCTGCGTGGCATCCGTCGCCAGGCTGCCGAGCTTTGCGAACAACTCCCTGGCTTCCTTGTACTGCTCAGCCTCGAAGCGGATTTCGGCCATTTTCACAAGAGCATCAAATCCCGGTTTGGTTTCGGGGTACAGTGTGGCCAGATATCCGTAGTGTCGTATGGCCTGGCCCGGTTGGCCGCGTTCTTCGAACAGGCGGCCCATGGCCTGCAGGGCCTCGATCGCATGAGGACCTTTCCGATCCGGGTACAAATAGGCTTCATAATACTGAACGGCCCTGGACAGGTTGTTCAGGCGGTCGTAGCAGTACGCGATCCGGTAGTCAACCGGATTGTGCGGAGGCGCGAGGAAGGCAAACAGATCGAGCTCATCCAGATCGTAATCGCTCCGCTTCCGGCTCTGCAGATACGTGTCGATGGCTTTCTGGTACTGCTTCGTGAGAAGGTACGTATTCCCAAGCCCGAGATAGGCACTGTCGGCATACGGCGAATAGAAGTACTTTTGCCGAAGCTCATCGTACAACGCATTGGCCTGAGCGAATTCCCCGTTGTCCTCACGGAGACGGGCCAGCAGGTAATGGGCGCGTGCAACGTGGGTACCGCGGGGATGAAGCGTAAGATAGCGATTGAGGGCACCTGCCAATTGGTCCATGACACCCAACCTGGCCCACGACAGGACGGTGTAGAAATCCGCATCGTCTGCGCAGGCTCCCTTCGCGTGTCTGGCCGATACTTCGCCGAAGCAGTCGAGGGCGGCCCATCGATCGATGGGCGCAACGGAATCGATCTCTGCGCCTTTCTTGCCCGCAGCGGACTTGCCCGACACGGGCGCCATCGCGGGTCGGATGTTCCCAAGGGTGAACAGCGCTTTACCGAGTTCCAGCAGCATCCGGTCCCGGTAGCGGCTCGCCGGATATGCGGTGAGCATGGCTGTATACTGGGTGCGGGCCATCTCCGAGCGTGTTTTCTCGTCGGAGGTTTGCGCCGTCAGGATCCGGACCAGCGCCATGGCGGCTTCGTCTCCGTACGCTCCGCCCGTCAGACGCCGGTAGAGCATGGCGGCGGAGTCCGCGTAGACGGCCCCATCGGGACCCTTCAGCCACAGCCGCTCGAACGACTGCGCCTGAAAGTAGGTGGCTTCCGTGGAGAGTTTGTTGTTCTGAGAAGTCACCGCTACCTTTCGGAACAGCGTTGCAGCGGACCGGTAGTCCTTGAGTTGGTCGAAGAACAATCGCGCGTAGGCCAGTCCGATTTCGTCCCTGGGTTTCTCGTCGATGAGACCGCCCAGTAGCAGAATCAGATTCTCCAGCGTCGAGCGGTAGCGATCTTCGAAATATCGGTCGATATATTCCCGTTCAGCTTCCGCTTCGCCTGCGACTTCGCTGCCGGGATAATCGACGCCGAATTGCCGCAGCAGGTCTGTGGCCTCGATCGTGCGCCCGCTGCGTACAAGCGCCTTGGCCAGATGCAGAGCGGCCTCGTCGGCATAGGCACTGCCCGGAAAGACCTGCAGCAGTTTCTCCAGGATCCGCACGGCTTCCGTATGGTCGTTGAGTCCCTCCGTGAGTATGCGCCCCAGGTTGTAATAGATCCGGTCCACCTTGGGCCAGGCGGCAAATCGCTTGACGAACCGGTCGTAGGTTCGGGCCGCCTGCGGATAGTTCTTCTTACGGGCATGGTTCTGCGCCAGTCGGAGAAGCGCCAGGCGTACGTAGACGGAGTCGGCCGGCCGCTCTTCTACCGAATCGATCACAAAGCTGTACCGGTCGTTCGCTGCTCCGATCAGATTGCTGTTCTCCAGGGCCAGGCCCCATTTGAGATGGGCCTCGACGAGGTGCGTGCTGCTGTCCGTACGAGATCCAGCGAGGCTCTTATAGATATCGGCCGCCTGTACGTATTGGCCAAGCACAAACGCAATGTCCCCCAGGTTCATCCGGGCGGCATCGCGGACGGATTTCGGAGCGGCCTGTGCTTCAGCCAATCCTTCGAAACTCTTCCGGGCCTCGTCAAAACTGCGTTCCTGCATCAGGAACACGGCCAGTTCGAAGGAAGCCATGGGTGCGGTTCGCGTCTTGCCGTAGCGATTTACGATCCTGGCGTACAGGGAACGTGCATCGTCCGAGCGGCCGCTTTGGTCGCAGAGCCTGGCTTTTTCAAACAGTGCAGTGGCCACGAGTTCGGGGTCCTTTCCGCGGTCGATAACCAACTGCAATTCCGCACCGGCCTGCTGGAAGTTGTGTTCCTGTCGGTACAGTGCGGCCAGCTTGAGCCGCGTCTGAGGAACTTCTGGAATGTCCGGACGATCGGCGATCAGTTTGAGCAACCGGTCCTTTGCACTCCGCAGGTCGCCTGCTTTTACGAAATAGTCGCTCGCGAGCAGCACGGAGGCCACGGCGTTGGGGGCCTCAGGATAGAACACCGCGATGCTGGAAAGCGCATTGGCGGCTGCCGTGTAGTCGCCGAGTGCGGCATAGCACTCGGCCACCTTGAGCCACGCTTCGGGCGCGCGAGGGTCTTTCGGAAAGTCGATGGCGAGGTACTGAAAATCGCGACGGGCTTGATCGTATTCCCTGACGGCGAAGTACGAAAGGCCGGCGTAGAAACGCGCGTCCGGTACGCGGTGGTCCCCTGCGTAGTTCTTCACGAACCGGGAAAACTCCTGGGCCGCCAGTGCGTAGAGTCTATCGTCGTAGAGTTTTCGCGCATACAAAAAATCCGTGTCGGCGCTGCCCACCTGGGACCGAACGGGACTCGGTGTGGCTAGACAAACCAGCATCGCTGCGGAGCATAGGGCGCGTACCACGGATCGACCTCCTTCAGCGAACCATCAGATTGGCGTACTTGATCATCAGTTTTCTCTCCACGCCATCGCCGAACAGGATGGTGACCCGCTGCGCATCGCCGGCCCCCTCCATGCTGAGGATTCGACCGCCTCCGAAGGTCGGGTGTTCGACGTGCTGGCCGACCTGATAACGGCCGCGGCGCTGCGCTTCCGTTTGCACCAGTTCATCGCTGGCGGCGGCAAGGGACTTCACGGCGCTCACGGAACGCACGGAACGCCTCCGGCCGTTGCTGCGCAAGCTGCGCTGAACGGCCTGATCGAACTCGCTCTCCAGATGCAATTCGCGGTCCTGTCCCGCCCGGGTCATTCTCTCCCAGACAATCAGGTTGGGTGGGATCTCATCCAGAAAACGGGACGGTTCGGTGGCGTAGACCGTATTGAACCGCATCCGGCGGCGGGCGAAGCTCAGATACAATTCCCTTTGCGCCCGCGTGGCCCCGACGTAGAACAACCGCCGCTCTTCCTCCAGTTCGTGCTGCAACTCGCTGTCGATCGGGAAAAGCCCCTCTTCGATCCCTGCGACGAACACGATCGGGAATTCCAATCCTTTGGAACTGTGAATCGTCATCAGCGTGACGGCGTTCTTCTCTTCGTCGTACTGGTCCACGTCCGTTACCAGAGCTACCTCCTTCAGGAACCCGTCCAGCATGGACTCCTGCTGTTCTTCGGGATTGAACTTGAGCGAGAAGTCTCCGACGGCGTTCATGAACTCCAACACGTTCTCGTACCGGGAGAGGGACTCGATCGTACCTTCCTGCTTCAGCGATTTCAGTATGCCCGTTTCCTCGATAAGAATCCGGACCCATTCGCTGAGCGACAATTGGTCCTTCAGTTCGACGTACTTTCGAACGAAGGCACAGAAGTTCTCGATGTTGACCAATGTCCGTTCCTGGATCGCACCGGTGCCCAGAGAGCGGACCTGTTCCATGACGTTGAACAGTGAGAGGTCGCGTGCGAGCGAGAACTCCTCCAGTTTTTCGATGGTCACCTTTCCGATGCCTCGCGGGGGGTAATTCAGGATTCGGAGCAGGCTCACGGAGTCGGCCGGATTGGCCACCGCCTTCATGTAAGCGAGGATGTCCTTGATTTCCTTGCGCTCGTAGAACCGCAGTCCCCCGACGATCACGTACGGAAGCGTCTGAAGCCGGAGCGCATCTTCGAGCACGCGGGATTGAGCGTTGGTACGGTAGAGGATCGCAAAATCGGAGAATTTCCGCTTCTCTTTCCGGATCCGGGTTTTAATGGCCTGCGCGATGATGCGGGCCTCCTCGCGGTCATCGGGGCACTCGAAGACCTGGATCCGTTCTCCGTCCGCCTTCCTGGTCCACAATGTCTTCTCCGTCCGCAGAACGTTGTTCCTCACGACCGAACTGGCGAGGCTGAGAATGTTGGCCGTCGACCGGTAGTTCTGCTCAAGTTTGAACACGCGAATGGAGGAGTAGTCCTTTTCGAAGTTGAGGATATTGCCGATGTCCGCGTGACGCCATCCGTAGATGGACTGGTCGTCGTCGCCAACCACGCAGATGTTCTGGTACTGGCGGGCGAGCAGGCGGACCAGCATGTACTGTGCGCGGTTCGTGTCCTGATACTCGTCTATATGAATGTACCGGAATTTGTCCTGATAGAACGAGAGCACGTCGGGATAGCGTTGGAACAACTCGATCGGCTTCAGGATCAAGTCGTCAAAATCGAGCGCGTTGGAGCGCCGCAGGCGTTTCTCGTACTCTTCGAAGATTTCCACCGCCTCTTCGTCGATGGGACTGTCGGCGGAAGTCCTCATCTGGTCCGACGTCTGAAGCAGATTCTTAGCACGCGATATCCGTGCACGCATCAGGCTGGGAGCATAGAGTTCCTGCGAGATACCTAGGAACTCCATACAGGCTTTTACCAGGTTGAGCTGGTCTTCCGCGTCGTAGATCGTATAGTTGCGGGTGTAGCCGACCTTCTCGGCCTCAAAGCGCAGTACTTTACCGAAGACCGCATGGAAGGTGCCGATCCAGATCTTTCGGCTGTCAGGTCCTACCAGGCGCTCCACGCGCTGGCGCATTTCGTTGGCGGCTTTGTTGGTGAACGTGACGGCAAGAACGTAAAACGGACTGACTTTTTTCTCGGCCAGCAGATACGCGATGCGGCGGGTCAGCACGTTCGTCTTGCCGCTGCCTGCTCCGGCGAGGATCAGGACCGGTCCTTCGGTGGCCATCACCGCTTTTTTTTGTTCCGGATTCAGATCGTTCAGCAGGACCGAGGACATCTGCGATGTTTTCTCCGATGATGGCTCCGCGCCGTGGCGGGAACGGTTTCGCAAGGGGTGCCAATGTAAATAAGCGAGTTCTTAAATGCAAGGCGACAAAGAAAAATCCCCGCGCGCAGCGGGGATTTTGGACCGTCAGGAAATATGAAATTGCATTCTACCGCGCAATCAGCACCTTCGTCGTATACTTCCCAAGGCCGCCGGATTTCAACACGGCCATGTACACACCGTTCCTCACCGCATGGCCCGCACCGTTGCGGCCGTCCCAGGTAATAGTTTCAAGAACGCCCGGAATAGCAGTTGACTTCTTAAGTCGCCGAACAAGATTGCCCGCCAGCGTGTAGATTTCAATGACTACCTCATTGTCCTGCGCCTGAAAGATGAACTGCGTCGTACTGCGTGTTGAGCTTCCGAACGGATTCGGCGCGTTGAAGAACCGATCGCGCGACACCGCATCCGGATCGAGGACACGGAACGATGTGGACGTCATGGCCGAGGACGTATCGGACAACGGATTGCCGGCCGGATCCGTGACATTGATCGGCTGGAAGCTCGAGGCCGGCAGGCCGCTCTCCTGGCCGAGGCTGTCGTAATCGAAAGCGCTCACGCCCACCAGCCGCAGGCGGAACGTTGGATTGGAACTGCTCGCTGCCTGGTCCGACAATACGGCGTCGAACAGGACCGTGTCCGACTTCCCGACCGCGGTTGCCAGGCCGTACGTCAGGCTGTCGGCCGGCGCGATCCGGGCAAGGCCGCCGGAGTTGAACGGATACACGCCCCCGCTGCGGAAGAACTCGACCGTCAGCGTGTCCAACGGACCGGTCGAGACGACGGCCCCGCGATAGAAGGTCTCACCGTTGACGATGACCAGGAGCGAGTCGAGATAGTTGCGGTAATCGGCGATGGGGACGAACCGTCCGCTGCTCACCTGATACTCTTCGATCACAAAATGGAACGCCTGCGTCAGAATCCGGTTGCTGATCGGTGTCTGGCTCGCGTTGTCGTTGGTCAGCATCAGCAGCAGGATGCTGTCGATACGCGCACCGACGGGCGCCACCCGCTGAGAGGATGCCTGCAGACGGGCCACCAGCAAGCGTTTGGTCTCCGTTGATACGGCCAGGCGGACGGAGTTATTGATCGTGAAGGACGCCTGCTTCGAATTGGTGTCGCGCGGGACCGAGGTAAACCGGAGCACCATCGGATGGTTCACGATCGCCTGCGGCGCCCTCACCAGCCATTCCATCGTGGAATCGCCGGCCTGCAGGTCGAACTGATCGTTGACGGGGATCACCGTGAAGCTGTCGTTGACGTTCGGAACGATCGTCGAATCGATAAAGACCGATCCCGTGCCGGAAGTCAGTGCGAAGCCTTCGTTACGAACCACCGCGCGCACCCGGAACGTCTGGCCCTGACTCACGAACCGGTCGGTCGCGTCGATCGGTTCGACCACGTCCGCGCTCATGGACAATTTGGCCTTCGTCTGCAGCGAGAACACCTGGGTCGTACTGTCGGCAACCGGGTTGCCGCTGTTGCGATCGTTGGCGTACAGCGATACCCGGATCGACTCCGACCGCTGTCCGCCCGGTACGTCCTGATCGGGAGACAGTACGTTCCAGAATACTACGGTGTCCTGGTCGGAAATCAGACGCGTCAGCGAATCGTTCGCCACAGAATAGCCTGTGGGCAGCAAGATTCTCGCGCGCCGGTTGGTCATGGTCGCGGATTGGTTGAATCGGGCCTCCACGGTGAACACCTGGCCTGTCGAGACCGTCGAGAGATTCACGATCGCCAGATTGGAGATGTTCGCGGCGTCGAGGACCGACACGTTGACACTGTCCGCTCCGTTGTTGATCAGTGTGGCCGGCAGGCCCGTGTTGGTATCGAGCGGTACGGTCGTAATAGACGTTCTGATCACGGCGTTCAACAAGAGCGCGTCCACCAGGATCGTCGGCGCTCCGTCTTCGATGAGGGCAACCGCCTTTGCCTTCCTTCCGGTGCGGGCCGCGCGTGCGTTGAATTGCTGCTGATCAACCTTGATCCGGCCGCCGCTCTTCCAGAAGGAACGGTAATCCATCGAGCGATCCCACGACTTCAGACCGATGCGCACTTCGTCGTCCCTGTCCAGAGCTTTCCAGATCGTCTGGAACACCGAGGAAGAAGGCGCCGTCACGGTCCAATGTACCGGTGAACTCAGGGTGAACGGCCTGGTCAGGCTGTCCGCCGTGAACCCAAGCGGTATATTCAGCGTGAGATCACCGTCCGAAACCTGCGATGCGCCGCCGTTCGACACGACCGCCGTCATTACGAATTGCTGGGACGTCGAAATTGTGTCGTCGACAGCACCGGTGGGAGCGGTAATCGACAGACTGGCGGCGAGTTCCGGCCTTTGCACGACCGTGATCCTCCGGGCGAGCGTATTGCCTGTCCGGAAGAGACCGGTCGTTGTGTCGCTGCCGGTGAACACTACAAAGAATGTATCGCTCAAGACCGATGAACCTGCCGTGATGCGCCAGGAGATGAAATACGGATCGATCCCTTCCGGAACGCCCTGGCTTATGCTGTCGCTGGTTGTGAAGCCCGTCCCGGGCAGCGTGATATTGGCCCGGATGTTGGACAGACGGGACGTGCCGGTCACGCGGGCACGAATGACGAATTCCTGGAACGTCGAAACCGTGTCATCCGTGGCTCCCGCCGGACTTACCACGAGGAACTCCGTGACCGTGAGGGTTCCCACTTTCTTGGTCTGAACGGCAATGGAGTCCCTGAAATTCGCAATGACCGGCTTGCGGTAACTGTTGCTGTCGAGCGGGAAGAAAACGTCGGACGTATCCAGGTACGCAACGAGGGAGTCAAAGGAGATGGTGGAATCGGCCGCCTGCACAAACAAGACGGACGGTGTGCTCAATTTCACAAATACGCTGGTATCTGTGGCGCCGCCCGGGAACCTGTACGGCGCGGGCAGTGTACCTACGCGAACGAGTGCAGAATCACGAGTCAACAGCGCCTGGCCCGTGTTCGTCAATCGAATCGATATCGGGAAATAGGACGAGTCGGATACGAGGACGGAATCCGGGTTCGGTCCACCCCCGAAGAGGTTGAGGACAATTCGCGCGGAATCCTGCACCACCAGCGTCCGCTGGCCGCTGGGCAGGTTGACACGCAACGTATCCTGGCTCGACAACCTGAGTACCGAATCCACCGCCACTGAGAACGTCTCCTGAATCGGGTCGAGCGAGTTCTGCACGAGAAAGCGTCTCGACTCGATCATCGTTGAATCGCCGGCCGCCAGAACAAACATGCTGTCGCTGATGGTCGGAATCGTCGAACTTGTGAAATGCAGCCAGACCCGCGCAGCCTCCTGACCGACATTCCTGAAATACGCTTTCATGCGGACGGTTTCGTTCTTGTTTATGAACCCGGCACGGTAGGTCGTGTCCACATTCATCGCCACCAGCTCGATGTTCGCCGGCGACAGTACCCGGATGGAATCCACTTGCGCCGTCGAGTCCAGCGTGATCGAGTCGGCCGTGAACTGGCTCGGGTCGTACTGGTCCGCTGCGCCCAGGTACGTCAACAGATAGGTCTGTCCCAGCGGTGCCGCATTTCGGACTCGATAGAAGCGCTCGAACGATGCGGGTCCGGAATCCACGTTGACCGGCGCGGTCTGGCTGAGCAAAACCCACTGGGACGTCACGTCCTGGCCGCTATTCACGAATCGGTTATTCACGGAAAGGCCGAACGCCGAGTTCTGGCCGTCGTTTCGGACCTTGAAGTGGACACGGACGTTCTCCTGACCCTGGGACGCGGAATCGAGGGCAATATCCACCGTATCGATCACCAGCAGGGCCGGTTTGCGCACCACCAGCGTGTCGGCGGTCATCTCCAGTGTCAGCCGGACCGGCGTGATCTCCGCTGTTACGGTGTCGAGAACCGTACCTACCAGGCGCATCTTGGCCGTGTCTGTCGGGAAGCGGTATGATCCCGCGGGCAAGGCCACGCCGAGTTTCTTGAAGAGCAACTGCGATTCGCTGCTGTCGCCGAGCGTGCCGGTCACCGAATCGAGGTCCGCCCGGAAGGAATCGCCCACCGCCACGTTGCGGAACAGCACGTACGAACTGTCCGCCTTCAACCGGATGGTGAACGGACCGGTGTTGTTGACGTTGATTCGGAAGGCCGTGACCTGATTCTGCGAAACCGTATCCGGATCGAGGACCGTGATGTTGTAGCGGCTGATCAGTTCGGGATCGACCGTGCGCACGCTGAACACGACGCTGTCGGAGAGACCGCCGACCAATCCCGTCGCCCTGGCCAGATTCTCTCCCTCCGAGAGACCGGACGTGTACGTGACTTGCACCTGTCCCAGGACGTTTGTGACAGTGTCTTTCTGTGACAGACCGCCGATATGGCCGCCGCCCTGACCGTTCACCACAGCGAACCTGACCGGGAGACCGTTGACAGGATTGCCGAAGGTATCAATGGCCGTCACCGAAAGCGGCCGGCTCTTGCCGACGATCACATCGAGGAACCGGACCGTATCGCTTTGCGTGAATTGTTGAACGGTCGTATGCACCACCGTGATCGAGTCGCTCAGTTTTTCGGTTCCAGACCCGATGGCCGTGGCGCGCACCTGGAAGTTCAGCTGCGCCACCGTATTCCGGCCGTTGAACGAAACCACGCCGTTGCTCAGCTGGGCCGCAGCGGGCAGGAAGGAGGCGCCGGCGGACGGCGCACCGGAGAGCACGACGGTCGACGTATCCAGCACCGCCAGATTGTTGTACTGGTCGAATGCCCGTACCGTGATCGCATGGTATTGACCTGCGATCCAGTTCGTGGCGAGCGTTATCGTCAGATACGAGATCGGTGCCGGGATAATGTCGAGTACGAACGTCGTCGTGTCGCCGCTGTTGTACGGCAGGAACGCCTTGACGCGGATCGTCTGAATGGTCGTCGGAGCATGGAATGTCACGCGCGCCTGACCGCTCGTATTCGTGCGTACGATCGTGTCCGTCGTCGTGAACGCAGGGTTAAATCCTCCACTGTCCGGCTGGATCACGAACCGCACGCTGCTGTCCGGAACCACGTTGCCAAACCGGTCAAGGACGTTTACGGTCAGCACGGCGGAGGATTTCACGGGGATCGTCACCGTGTCCGTGATCAGGCCATTGTCCGCCAGTACCGTGTCGGCCCGTGCGCTCGTAACGGTTACCAGCCGGGTGACGGTGTTCGACACAATTTTGAAGTTGTCGTCGACCGAATCCCGCGCGGACGCCTGGGCGGAGAAATTGACCGTTCCCAGATCGACGCTGGAGACCTGGTAGGTCCACCGGATCGTCGCGTTCTGGCCGCTGTCCAGGCGGGTCGGATTGATCGCCGGCCCACTGAGGAGGGTCACTCGTCCGCCGCCGGTGCTGTCCACCGCAAGGTTCTCCACGGACAGATTCGTGGCGACCGATCCGCTGTCGTTCGTGACCTTCATCCGGAGTTCAAACACGTCTCCGGCAGCGAGTTTGCTGTTGGTGACCACAGTATCGTTCTTGTAGATGCGGAAGCTGTCGGCCAACGCCAGCAGCACGGCCGAATTGTACACGCGCAGGGAATCGGCACGGTACAGCGTATCGCGCACCGTCAGGGCCGCGTTCAGCGAATCAAGACCGCTGGCGCGGGTCGAAAGCACATGTACACCAAGGCGGGCGCCTGCCGTGAGACGGTACAATTGTGTAAAGTTCACAGTTTGTCCCGCCCCGATGCTGGACGGCCGGTCGGAGCTCTGCAGCACCCAGTTGTTCGTCACGTCGTCCACGCCCGTGCCGAAGCTGTCGGCCGCGCTGAAGTTGAGCGCGTCCACGCCTCCGGTATTCGTGACGGTGTAATTGACGGTCAAGCTATCCTGGCCGCGCACCGCCGTCGTCTTGACGATGTTCACCGCATCCACGCGCAGGGCGGCCGGTGTCCGCACTTCCATCACATCCAGATCGGCGTTCCCGAAGCCGAAGATCAACGTATCGAGCGTACCCGCCGAGGTGTCAAGAACGGTACCATACAAGACCAGGCGAGCGCTGTCGGTCACCGACGGATAGAATGCCGGATCGAGATTGACCGCCGCCGAACGGAAGGTCAATTGGGATTCTCCGCCTGCCGTTAACGAGCGGTTCACCAACGTATCCAATCTGGACAGATACGTCGCACCGCTGCCGGTGTTGCGGAATTCAATATAGGAGGAATCGCCCACCAAGGTGATCGGGAACGAGCCGTCGTTGCGGAAGCTGGCCCGGAAGGCCACAACCTGGCCCTGAGAAATAACGGGCGGCTGCAGCGAGCCGGCCACAAATTTTGCATTGGCGTCAATGGAATCGGTGATCACAAAGAAATACATCGAATCCGGCGAGCCGACGATCGTTGTGGTTGCACTGACGAGATTAACCCCGACGGAGTCGCCCGTGCGGTACAGCACGGACGCAAAGCCGTCCGTATCGGTCGAATCCGAGCTGGGACCTATGATAATGCCGTTCTGGCTCGGGTGGATCACCGTGAACCGCACGACCGTATCCTGGACGGGGTTGTTGAACCGGTCGATGACGCGGGCCGTCAACGTGATCGAATTGCTGAACGCCACCGCACTGTCGACTCGGACGCTGTCCACGAAGCGGTAGGCCGCGGCGTGATGCACGTTCAGCGCCTGGCTGGTCACCTGCGTCTGTGCCGTCTGCGCCTGCGCCCGAAGCTGCATGAACACCCTCGCCAGCGTGTCCTGAGCCGTCACCGTCACCTGCCCGCCCGAAAGCGGCTCCACCGACGAAGGCACAAACGTCGCCGTCGGAGTGGCCACCAGTTGCGTGAACATGACGTTATCGGATGCGTTCGTCGCCAGGTTCGCAAACTCATCATACGCCCGCACCGTCACCGCCTGGCCCGCTCCCGCCGTCCAGTTCGCCGCCACCGCCATCGTCAAAAACGCGATCGAACGCGGCTGCGTCGTCACCGTGAACGTCAAACTGTCCGCCGCCGCCATCGGCAGCGTCACCCGGATCGAACTGACCACCGGCACCGTGCCCGTATACACCACCACCGCCGCCCGGCCGTCCACCCCCGACAGCACCGTCGTGTCCTGCGTCAGCAGCGTCGTGTCGTTGAATCCCGCCGCTCCCCCAACCACCCGGAACCGAACCGGCTCGGAGGCCACCACGTTCTGGAACGTGTCCCGTACCACCACCACCAACTGCGTCGTGTTCCGTACCGGCAACGTCGTCGCTAACGCACTGACCGCCACCACCGTGTCCGCCGCCGCATGACCCATCGTCACCAACCGGCTCACCGTGTTCGACACCACTTTCTGATTATCGTTCACCGAATCCTGTCCCTGTGCCCGCGACACAAAATTCACCGTCCCCAGGCCCGCATCCTGAACCCGGAACGTCCACCGGATCGTCGTCGCCTGGCCGCTGTCCAGCCTCGCCGAACCGATCACCGGTCCACCCAGCAGCGTCACCCTCCCCCCTCCGCTCGAATCGATCTCCAGCGTGTCCACCCCCAACGCCGTCACCACACTCCCGCTGTCGTGCTTGACCTTCATCCGCAATTCAAACACATCCCCCGCCGAAAGCTTGCTCGTCACCACCACCGTGTCGTTCTTATACACCCGGAAACTGTCCGCCTGCGCCAGCAACACCGACCCGTTATACACCCGAAGCGAATCCACCCCATACACCGTGTCCCGCGTCACATACGACCCGTTGAGCGAATCCACTCCGCTCAACCGCGTCGACAATACATGCACCCCAAGCTTCGTCCCCGTCGCCAGACGATACATCTGACTGAAATTCACCGTCTGTCCCCCCGCCACGCTCGACGGACGAGTCGTACTCTGCAATACCCAACTCGTCGTCGTGTTCGTCCCGTTGCTCCCCATGCTGTCCGTCACACCAAAACTCAGCGCCGCTACCTCCCCCGCGTTCGTCACCGTGTAGTTCACTACAATACTGTCCTGACCCCGCACACCCGCCAGCTTCACCACGTCCACCGCATCGACGCGCAAGTCCGCCGGCACACGCACCTTCAGCGTGTCCATGTCCGCGTTCCCGAACGTGAACACCAGCGTATCGAGCGTGCCCGTCGCCGAATCCAGCACCGTACCGTAGAGCACCACCCGCGCGCTGTCACTCGACGACGGATACGCCCCCGCATCCAGATTGACCGCTGCGGAAAGGAACGTCAGTTCCGATACCCCGTCCGGTGCCAGACTCCGGTTCACCAGCGTGTCCAACTTCACATTATAAGTAGACCCGCTGCCCGTGTTGCGAAACTCCAGCAACGTCGAATCCCCCACCAGCGTGATCGGGAACGTCCCGTCGTTGCGGAACTTGATCCGGAACGCCGCGTTCTGGCCCCGCGATACCTCCGCCGGCACGAGCGTCCCCGCCACATACTTCGCATTCGCATTGATCGAATCGGTGATGATCGTGAAATACACACTGTCCGGTGAGCCCGTCACCGTCGTCGTCGCCGTCACCAGGTTCACTCCCACCGAATCGCCCGTCTTATACGTGATCGTCGCAAAACCGCTCGCGTCCGTCGAATCGGAGCCCGGGCCCACAATCGCACCGTTCTGGCTCGGATGGATCACCGTAAAGCGAACCACCGTGTCCTGCACCGGATTATTGTAAGCATCCAACACCCGAGCCGTCAGCACCACCGAATTCCCGAATGCCACGTTGCTGTCCACCACCACGCTGTCCACGAAGCGGTAGGCCGCGGCGTGATGCACGTTCAGCGCCTGGCTGGTCACCTGCGTCTGTGCCGTCTGCGCCTGCGCCCGAAGCTGCATGAACACCCTCGCCAGCGTGTCCTGAGCCGTCACCGTCACCTGCCCGCCCGAAAGCGGCTCCACCGACGAAGGCACAAACGTCGCCGTCGGAGTGGCCACCAGTTGCGTGAACATGACGTTATCGGATGCGTTCGTCGCCAGGTTCGCAAACTCATCATACGCCCGCACCGTCACCGCCTGGCCCGCTCCCGCCGTCCAGTTCGCCGCCACCGCCATCGTCAAAAACGCGATCGAACGCGGCTGCGTCGTCACCGTGAACGTCAAACTGTCCGCCGCCGCCATCGGCAGCGTCACCCGGATCGAACTGACCACCGGCACCGTGCCCGTATACACCACCACCGCCGCCCGGCCGTCCACCCCCGACAGCACCGTCGTGTCCTGCGTCAGCAGCGTCGTGTCGTTGAATCCCGCCGCTCCCCCAACCACCCGGAACCGAACCGGCTCGGAGGCCACCACGTTCTGGAACGTGTCCCGTACCACCACCACCAACTGCGTCGTGTTCCGTACCGGCAACGTCGTCGCTAACGCACTGACCGCCACCACCGTGTCCGCCGCCGCATGACCCATCGTCACCAACCGGCTCACCGTGTTCGACACCACTTTCTGATTATCGTTCACCGAATCCTGTCCCTGTGCCCGCGACACAAAATTCACCGTCCCCAGGCCCGCATCCTGAACCCGGAACGTCCACCGGATCGTCGTCGCCTGGCCGCTGTCCAGCCTCGCCGAACCGATCACCGGTCCACCCAGCAGCGTCACCCTCCCCCCTCCGCTCGAATCGATCTCCAGCGTGTCCACCCCCAACGCCGTCACCACACTCCCGCTGTCGTGCTTGACCTTCATCCGCAATTCAAACACATCCCCCGCCGAAAGCTTGCTCGTCACCACCACCGTGTCGTTCTTATACACCCGGAAACTGTCCGCCTGCGCCAGCAACACCGACCCGTTATACACCCGAAGCGAATCCACCCCATACACCGTGTCCCGCGTCACATACGACCCGTTGAGCGAATCCACTCCGCTCAACCGCGTCGACAATACATGCACCCCAAGCTTCGTCCCCGTCGCCAGACGATACATCTGACTGAAATTCACCGTCTGTCCCCCCGCCACGCTCGACGGACGAGTCGTACTCTGCAATACCCAACTCGTCGTCGTGTTCGTCCCGTTGCTCCCCATGCTGTCCGTCACACCAAAACTCAGCGCCGCTACCTCCCCCGCGTTCGTCACCGTGTAGTTCACTACAATACTGTCCTGACCCCGCACACCCGCCAGCTTCACCACGTCCACCGCATCGACGCGCAGATCGGCGGGACTCAGCACGCTGAGAGTATCCAGAACACCCTGATTATTGAAGCTAAATGCCAGCGTATCGAGCTGGCCGGTGATGGAATCGAGCACCGTGCCGTACAGCATGATCCGTGCACTGTCGCTGGTTGATGGGTAACGTCCTGCAGGCAGATCTACCGTATCCGAACGGAAGGTCAACTGCGACACGCCGCCGGGAGCGAGGCTGCGATTGACGGTGGTGTCCAGCAAGGTGCGGTACGTCGCCCCGCTGCCCGGATTGCGGAACTCCAATGACGTCGAATCGCCCACAAGCGTGATCGGGAAGTTGCCCGCATTCAGGAAGCTGACTCTGAACGGGACGATCTGCCCGCGGGACACGGCGTCCGGCGTAAGGCTGCCCGCCACATACTGGGCGCCCGCGTCGATCGAGTCACCGGCGATAAAAAACATCGTAGTGTCCGGGAAACCCGGAATCGTGAGAGGCGAAAGACCCTGCGCACTGACAATGTTCTCTCCAACGTCGTTCCCCACCTGATACTGTACGCTTGCCCGACCGGTGGTGTCCGTCGCCGTAATGTTCGACGTGGCGAAGAATCCGCCATTGCTCGAGTCGATGATGGTAAACACCACCATCGTGTCCGCCACCGGATTGCCGAATACATCAAGCACGCGGGCCGTTAGTGTTTTCACGTTGGAAATGCGAGCCGTCAACGTCAATAGCGAATCCTGGAACCTCTGGGCCGCTGCGTGGCGAACCCTGATCGCCGGACTCAGTCCCTGAGTTCCCGTGCCCGAGGCCACAGCCTGGATCTGCATTAACGCCCTGGCGATGGAATCGTGGGCGGTGAAAATTGCAAGGCCGTTGGTCAGCGACTGGCTGTTTCCGGCCGGGAAGGTTACCGTCCCGGAGAACAACGGTGTCAGCGTGACGGAATTGGCTGCATTCGTGGCCACATTGGCAAACTGGTCGTACGCCGTCACAGTAATCGGCGTATCCTGGCCCGCAATCCAGATCGAGGAGGAAGCCACCAGGAGCGACGAAATGGCCCTCGGCTGCGTGACAATATTGAATACCACACTGTCATCGGCTGTTGAAAGCAAACGCGCCACTACCCGGTTCGTCATTGGAAGGGTGGATGTGTACAACCGGATCGTGGCCACACCCGTCGTGTTGCTGTTCACGACCGCTGAAGTATCCACCCGCGACGTGTCGGTGAATCCTCCGTCTCCGTTCGTAACGGTGAATCGAACGGAATCGATGTTGGCGATGACATTACCCTTCTTTACGACGACCGACAGATCGGTGAACGTATAAACCTGAATCGTATCGTCCATCGCGCTCACCGGCAGAAGCGTGTCGGCCCTCGGCGGGGTGATCGTGAGGAACGTCGTGGCCGTGTTGCTCAGGAGGATCGAATCCGTCGTCGCGTCCCTGCCCTGGATTCGCACGGAGAAATTGACCGAGCCGCTGCTGTCGGCACGATATCGCCACTCGAATTGTGCAGAATCCCCTGCCGACAGGATCAATGAATCCGGCGTTGGACCGGCGTAAAGAGCCGGAATGGATGATCCTTCCGTCATCGGACTCGTCGGGACGGGAACGATGCTCCGGAGCGTCGCGCCGCCGTTGTTACGGACCTTCAGACGGACGAGGAAGGAATCATTGGCAAACACCGTGCCGGTCAGGTCGCCGGTGAGCTGGTACACTTTGAAACTGTCGGCAATTGCGACGGATCCCTTTAGAACTTTGACACTATCCGTAAAGGCCTGGAGAAGTCCGGAGAAGGTATTGTCGTTTTCCTCACCGCTCAGCCGCAGTTCCGGATAGTACACGGAGTCGGCACGCAGATTGACCAGGGCCGAATTGAACGGCAGCTGCCGCGTCGCTCCGCCCGCCACATACACCGTATCCGTGAGATTGACCTTCAGGGAATCCACATCACGAAGGACCAATACGGTGGTCGGGTTCAGCAGAAGCGTGGCCCCTCCGCTGTTGGTCACCGAGAGGGTGAAGTTTACAAACGTTCCGTTGTTAATCGTGTCCGGGGTAAGCGTGTTAAGCACGTACTGCAGCAACGGCGGCGTCTGGATATCCACGCTGTCGGCAACGGCGCGGACCGTATCCACGGTTCGCTTGAGACTGTTCTGATCCCTTCCGAATGCATGGGCGTACGTCGTCATGAACCCCGAGGGCGCCGTCGAACTCATGTCCATCGTAAACGTGTAGAGCACGGAATCACCGCCCGCTACCGTCACCGTTCCAATCGGCACGGTTTGCGTGTCTACAAAGGAATTCGTATTCAACACCGGTCCATAGAAGTGGACGAGCCGTACGCTGTCGATGAGCGCCGTCGCTTCTCCGTTGTTTCGAATCCGCACGGTCGCAGCAACATTCTGCTGCCCCTGGGTCGCACTTTCACGGGCCACTTCCAGGTTGCTTACCTGAATGGCAGCCGGGAATTGTACCACCCAGCTGTCGACGGTGGTGGCCGCGGAATCGTATATGGGGTTGCCGAAGAAGTCTCGGCCGTGG
The DNA here is from genome assembly GCA_037445875.1 of Bacteroidota bacterium. Taxonomy (GTDB): domain Bacteria; phylum CLD3; class CLD3; order SB21; family SB21; genus JBBIJR01. Next base: position 25,914 of record JBBIJR010000042.1, read on the forward strand.
AGGACGGCATCAAAGAACACCTGGCCCGTATCGGCCGTCGCTCCAATATTGATCTTGAACGTCAGCGGCTTGATCACATTGGAAGAGATGGTATCGCTGAGGTCCGAGTACGGCACGACCTCGAATCCCGCCGCGAGGGGCGCGAGGCTTTCGTCAAAGAACTGCACCCGTACCGTATCGATGTTAGCCAGCAGGCTGCTGAAATTCTGTACCGTGACGGTTAGCGTTACGCTGTCCTGGCTGCGACTTACGGTTGCTGGAAGGGAGGCTGTGCTGATCAGCGTCAGCGTACCGCCGCCGCCCGGATTGAGGATAAGCAGGGTATCGCGACCCGTGGACGTGACGGATAAGGCCTTGCCGGTCAACAGATCGAGACCGGAAACCGCCGCTCCGATGGAATCCAGGCCCACGCCGGAATTGGATCGAACGCCTGCTGTGAAATTATACACCCTAGTTGCGTAACCCGGAAGCGTATCCGGCAGCGACTGAGTCAGGACCGTATCGTACAAGCCGACCTTGAAGAGCGTCTGCAGCAGGTCCACACGTGCCGGCGAACCGCCGTCGTTGGCCACGGTCACGTCAATCGGAATGCCTGGTTGTCCGACGAAGACCGTATCTTCCGTGGGCGTAACCACCGAAGCAATGCGGAAACGCGCCCGAGTGCGGACCAGAATCGAATCGGTCTCAAACGCGTCGGCAACGTTGACAGTCAACTGACTGTTTCGGTCCCTAACCTTCGCACTGGCATGGACCACGATGCTGCCCGTATCTGCCGTCGAGCCGACGTTGAATTTGAACGTGTAGTATTTCGACGAACCGCCCTGAACCGTATCCGGCAAGGACGTTCCGCTGAGAAACGAAGAGTAGCCCGAAACGGATGCGCCGGCCCTTCGGAAGTAGAGGTTCAGCGAGTCAACCACGGCACGGGCTTCTGCGGCATTGGAGATCCTGGCCACGACCGTAATGCTGTCGGCGGACTGGGCCGTGGTGTCGCCCAGAACATGCACGCTGTCAATCGTCAACGTGGCCAGCGTGACGGCCGTCTGCACCGTCAGACTGTCACCGCCCGTGGTCAGCGTCGTGTCAAATACCCCGCCGTTCTCTGTTCCTCTCAGCACCATCACGCCTTGATACGCTCCGGAAGTGATTGCCGCAGGGAGCGTATCGAATGTCAACGTCGTCACGAACCCGCCGCCCTTGACGGCCTGCGAAACAAGTAGGAATGCGCTGTCCGTCCCAAACCTCACGTAGGTGAGCGAAGGATCCAGTATGACCTGTGCCGTCGAGTCATTGCGGACGTTCAGCCGGAAGCTGACGTTCTGTCCCTCGGAGACAGGCGTAGGTTGCAGCGTCCCGGCGACGTAAGACAATTCCGCCGCGGACTGCACCAGGATGCTGTCGCGCTCCGTGGCCGAGGTGTCGCTAAAACTGAATCCGCCGCTCGTGCCGACGTAGAAAGCGTTCAGGTAGATCTTGCCCGTTGGGGACGAAGGCCGGACGACTAGCGTATCGCTGAAAGTGCGAAGCCCATCGGGCGCAATGGACGCTGTGTCGAGTGTGCCGACGCGTTGGAATACACCGGTTGCGCTCGGCAGAATCTGATAGTCCAGGGTCTGCATCGAAACGCTGCTGGTATTTCGCACGACCACCTGAACAATGATCGTGTCTCCCCGACTGAATACCTTGGGTGGCGGTGCGATCGTCGACACTACTTCGACACCCAGAACCTGCAACTCGTTGGGATCGGTTTCCAGTGTCCCCGTTATCGAATCGGCGAACGAAACGAACTTGCCTCGAACGTCGATCTTGGGAGTATAGCTGTTACCCGTTATATTGACGTCGACCGTGTCCGTTCTGAAATCGAGGGTATCCACACTTTGGCCGCGAAGCAGGCTGTCGCCGAACGTCAGGCTGGCCTGATAGCTGCGGACCCCGTCCGTAAATCGGATTTGCGTAAGGTTCGTATCGAGCTTGATGGCATACGGTCCGAGATTCCTGACCTGCAGCGAGAAACTGATGACCGTGTCGCGGCGAATGCGGTCCGGCTCCAGAGTTCCGCTGGCGTATAAGAGGTTATACAGCCGGAAATCGGCCGATGCGCTCGCCAGCGTGTTGGATGCGCGAATCAGGGTACTGTCACCCGCCAGGAGTTGAACCTGAATCGACGAGATACCGCTGGAGTTGGTCAGTGAGCTGTCGATATCGACAAACGCAGCCGCACCGGACAACACGGTGTATTTGACGAACACATTAGGCACCGGGTTGCCGAACGGATCCCGGACCAGCGACTTGAGCGTTATCGCACGTCCGTTCGCAATGCCGGTCAGGGAATCGCCGGCTACCTTAAACACGCTGTCCGGCGGCGCACTCGGAACGGTCGCCGTAAAGCGGACCGTGTCAATACCCGGCAGGAATGCCCGCACGGTGTCGAAGCCTGTAACACGGCGGACCTGCCAGATGGCTTCTGCGAGGCCGGCGGCGGTGCTGTTGGCCGAATCGCGCGGAACGAATGAAGTCGGCGGTGAAGGAAGAATGTCCACGAGACCCCATGCCAATGCCGGTAGTCCGTTGTGCACGGTTTCCCACACGACTTTGGTTCCACTGGTCACCACGTTGCCGTACCGGTCGAACACTCTGACCTGGAGAGTATCGCTGGTCGAGGCCGCCTGCACGGTCTGATTGTTGCCGGACACGATCTGAATATCTCGCGCCACGTCGTGACGGGCAGTCACGGTGTCGAAAACGGCCGGATTCTGCAGTGCCGGATTCGCCGCACGCACCACATAGGTCCCCACTTTCGTTCCCAGATGGAACACGGCTCGCGCGATGCCGCTCGCGTTTGTCAGCGTGTCGTGCGACAGCACGTATTGCCCGGGCTGGCGTACGAAGCCGGCACTATCGGAAGCTGACGGTTGACTGAACACGCTGAAAGTGACCTGAACGCTCGATTTCGGGTTGTTGAACTGGTCTTTAACCAGAACGACAAAGGTGTCGGCGAGCTGCGTGTTCACGACGCCGGTGTCGGCGAACCCACTGACAAACTTCAGGGTATCGACACCGGTCGGCAGCAAGCTTGCCACGAACCGGAGAGAATCGTCCAAAACCGGTACCCAGGCGTACATCGTGTCAAAAGCCGTTGCCAGTGTGCGTAGCGTCCACTCTGTGCGTGCGATACCCACCGTATCCGTGAGGCGAATCGAAGGATTGGTGGAACCGTCCGACGTGGGCAGCCACTGGACCGTGACCGTGTCGTTCACGCTGTTGCCGAAACGATCCCTGACGATGACCGAGGAAGAGTCGAGCAGCGGCTGGCCCAGCTGTCCGCTCTGGACGTTGGAGAGGCTATCCGGATAGAACTGCACGGCGAACGGACGGGCGGGCCGGATGGTGATCAGGCCGGTGATGGCCGACTTCGTCGAGTCGAACCGGCTCGTGACCTTGACCTGGATCTTCTCGCGAAGCGAATCCGTCAAGACTGCCGTGTGCTGACCGTTCGTCAGAGTGTTAAAGACGGGGTTGATCCCCACGCCGGTTCCGTTCACATCCGAGACGGTCCCGATCACATCGATACGGGTCTGGGTGGTGTCGTCGTCCAGCTGGTTGTTGAACACGTCGAACGCCCGGACCGTCACCGTGATCGAGGCACCGGCAGTGTCGGAAGTCGTCGAGGGGACGATGGTGTAATAAGCCAGAGCCGCGGGGACCGTTGTAATGGCGAACTTCGCCGTATCGTTGGTCAGCGTGGACAGGTACGCTGCGATGATCGAATTGCCGGCTATCGTCGGGGCCGTGAAACGGACAGAGGCCACTCCCAGAGCATCCGTTGTATCACGAGCAATATTGATCGCGCCGCTCCCGGAGATGATGGAGAAGTGGATCACACTGTCACGCACCGGGTTGTCCTCGCCGTCGACCAACTGCACGCGCAAGTCGGTGAATGCCGTGGGAGTAAGCGTATCGATCGGTGCGGAGATTTCGCGCAGGGAGTCCGGCTGGCCCGCCGTTACAGCGATGAGTCCGGTCACGTCGTTGAGGGCCCCGACCGTCAACGTGATGGCGGCCGAGCCGATGGTCGTGGGATACAGAACCGTGGTGTCCGTCCCGCTGGTCTGCGTCAGAGAACCGACCCCGCCGCTGACGGACCAGTTACCGCTGAGCGTGCCGCGCAGATTGCCTACAGCGTCGTAGCCGATAGCAAAAACTTTCAATGAGTCGTCGGTCGTGATCGTCGTATCCCCGAGTTCTCCGCCGGCTCCGCTGCGCAATCGTTCAATAACGACCCTGGCCAGAGTACCCGGTACTACGGTAATGGTTCCCGTCGTATCCCTGAGGTCTCCGTTCACGTACACCGCTTCGATGCGGTCGGAGC
>JBBIJR010000043.1:0-25404 GCA_037445875.1 Bacteroidota bacterium
AGTTGGTCAGAAGGAAGTGCCGCACGACCGCATCCGGTACGTCGTCCCTCAACGCCTCGTCGATGTGCCTCTTTTCGTGGTAGCGTTGAAGATCGACGCTCATCATGGCCCGGATCGTACGGGTGAGACCGGTTCCGTAGGAGCGCGGGGCGATGTCTTCCACAATCAGTCCCCGCAGACGCTCTGCGGCATGGAATGCGTAGTCCATCGCGACATGGCCTCCCATCGAATGCCCCAGCAGAAAAAACCGATCCAGCCGCTGCCCTTCCACGAACTCCTCCAGGTCCTGGCGCATGGAACGGATGGAGTGATCCGGGTCGTGCGGCGATGCGCCGTGGTTGCGCAAGTCCGGGGCCAGCACACGAACGTGCGCGGCGAGGACTTTCGCCAGGCTGTGCCAGTTTCGTTCCGACCCCAGCAGGCCGTGCAGGATGACGAGCGTGTCCGGTCGGTCCGGTCCGTATTCGGCGAAGTGGAGCTGCATACTATTCCTTTGAAGCAGAGCGGGAACCGACGTAAATTAGACGAAGCCATGCAGAATCGCAACCGGTAACCATGGACCGAATTACCAACGTCGTCGTCATTCACGGACTCGCGGACGTTTCGAAATCATGGCATCGGCTCAAACCGTTCCTGGAGCCGCTGGGATTCCGCGTGTGGTTTTTTGATTATCCGACGTTCCGCAACGAGATGGACATTCCTACCCTGGCCTTGGATCTGGAACGCTTCGTTTCGTCCGCGATCCCCGGCGATCCGTTCCAATGCGTGGCGCATTCTCAGGGAGGTTTGATCGCCGAGTGGTACGACGCCGAGCACAACAACGATCGCCGATTACGCCGCGTGATCGCCGTCGGAACGCCCTTCCAGGGCAACAGCCTGCCGCTGCTCTTCCATCCGAAGGTGGCGGAGCGCTGGCCGTTCAGCAGGAAACAAATACGGGGACTCCGGACATTCAGCCGGGTTCTTCGCAGACTGATCCGTCACCGGTTGAGACGGGGACAGGACGGGGCCGGGTATTATTCGATCGTCGGATTCGCCCGGCGCTTTCTGCGCATCGAGGGAGACTTGGTCGTGGCCGTGTGCGAAGCCAACCGCAACGCCAGCTACTATGAACACACCCACGCCGGCATCGATGCTCTTCACGCGCCCGCGGATACGCCAACCGCGGTGCTGCGCAAGAATCACTTTCCCCTGAACTATGTACGGTCCCTTCGAAAACCGGGCGACCCCTTCCCCGTGTTGTTGATTTCCGCTCTCGAAGCCGGTTTCGACGGGCACGTGCCGGAGGGTGTGTTCACCCACTTTGCCGTGGTGATGCCTCAACGGCTCTCGGAATCCGTGGAGTGGCCTCCATATGTTCGTCTCTTAATGAGTAAGGCAACGGCGGATCCCGAGTACCGCATTGTATTCGGGCTCCTGAAGGATAGTGATCACGCAGAATTGTCGTGCCCGGACGGTAAATTCCGGGTCAGAACGGGCCGTTTCACGTATATTATCGAAAGCAAAGGACTCTTATGAATCGGGCGCTGATTTCCTTTCTCGTTCTGCTGACCGCCGCATGCTCGTGCGGCAGGCCTCGCGAGGCCTATGTAGCTCATGTGGAGGAAAATGCTGAATCCATCCTGCCCCTGAGCCTGGTCTCCGTAGCGGGACTCCGGCAGGGCTACCGGGCCGATGCCCGGATGATTTTCACAGGAACGGCTACGATGGATTCGCTGATCATCGATATGGTGTTTGAACCTGGTGTCCCCACGAAATTCGTTCGCGGCCGATACCGCTGGACGCAGGCCGGACAACTTATGACCGGAGATCTGATGTGCCGCGTTATCGAGTTCCAGGGCGGCCAGGGGGACCCGTCCAGCGTGGGAGGGACGTTCACGATCGTGCGGGAGGACATCGGGACCTGCAAGGTCTACGTTCCGACGACCGCCATGGAACATCCGGGGCGTTCCGCTCCGTACTGATAAGGGCGATCGAATGGAAACCGCTCTTCCGGGGAATCCGTATCACGAACTCAGGCAACTGGCCCTTGAGACCACGCCGTCGCATCTGGATCTCGAGCTTCCCGCAGGCGAGGAAATTGTCTACGGCATGGTGATGGATTGGGACCTCGGCAAGGGGGTCGCCACGCTCACCTCGTTTCTCAACGGAGAGGCCAACCTGCTGGTCAGCTCAGGGGGAGGAGTCGTGGGAGGTGAGCAGTCGGCCGTGCGCGAGGAGGCGATCGCCTGCGTGAAGGCGGCCCAAACCTGCGTAAGCCGGGCGCAGCCTGCCGATTGGTTCCCGCTGCCGGACCACGGTTGCGTGCGCTTCTACTTCCTGACCAACCGATGCATCTACGCGGTTGAGGAACCGATTTCGAAGTTCGAGGACTTCACCTCCGCGTGGGTAGAGCTGTTTGACGCCGCCAATCGCGTGATCTCGCAGCTTCGCCTTCAGAGCGGGGACGAATGATTCATGCGCGATGCGGCATCATGGCCCGTGCAAAGGCGATGACGTGCCCGTCGGGATCCAGCACGTATCCGGCCAGATCGCCCCAGTCGCGCTCAGAGACGGGACTCAGTTCCCTCGCACCGTGCGCTACCGCACGGGTGTGGGCGATCTCCGGATCCTCGACGCGCAGATAGAGTTCCGCGCGAGGCACGCCCCGGGCTCCGGCTGGATCGGGAAGCGCCTCTCCCAACAGACGGCGAATACCCGCGATCGGCATCAGTCCCAGCGTCACGTCGTCCAGGAGCGTGAATTCGGTCATACCCGGAACGTCCAGGGCCGGAGTCCTTTCCAGGACGGCGGTGTAGAACGCGGTGCTCGACGCCTGATCGTCGACGTAGAGAATCAGGTTGACCGTTTGAATCGCCGTTTCCATCTACACGCCCATCCGATCGAAAGCGACCCGCGCGAGTCTGCTCCTCGCATGAATTTTGTTTGAAAGTTGACCAACATGCAGTACCATACAAAACAAATTGCGGGTTTTTTGGGAGAATATCCATGTCAATGCTATTGGCCCCTTACGGAGAGTACTTGATCCGAATGCTCCTTGCCTCGTTGTTTGGGGGACTGATCGGCCTGGAGCGCGATATTCACGGGAGAGCGGCGGGCCTGCGTACGCACCTGCTGGTCAGTCTGGGCGCGGCGCTGTTCACGATACTGTCCGAGATCATCGCCCGGCGCTCGGATGGGGTGGGTTTCTCATCCGACCCTGCGCGCATCTCGGCGCAGATCGTAACCGGCATCGGTTTTTTGGGCGCAGGGGCCATCATCAAGGAGGGAGTGAACATTCGCGGTCTGACCACCGCCGCGTGCCTGTGGACCGTCGCGGCCGTCGGCATGGCGGCAGGAAGCGGCTACTTTGAAATGGCGGCCTTCACAACGCTGATTGCCTTGGCCAGCCTGATCGTGTTGAAGCTCGTCGAGCGCTTCTATCGAAAAGACTCGTACCGCCTGTTGAACATCGCCACGCCGATCGACGTAGACGCCTCCGACGTGATTGACCTGGTGAAGCGACCCCATCTCAAGGTCCTGAATTGCGACATCGAAAAAAACTACGAAACCGGAACGACGGTCACGCGCTCGACTATTCGCCTGTACCACCGAGGCATCACCGACAAACTGGCCCACGGCATCATCGACTCGCTCGAACACTCCTCCCTGCGGATCCGGGAGATCAGCTGGCGCCACCGGTGATGCAGAGCCGCTCGCGCGAGCATCATTCCACGCAAGACACGCGCCGCATCGGAAAATCGATCTTCTTCCATTGGCCGCTGCTCACTCCTTCGATCGAAGCGGCCAGGGCCCCTTCTTCCGTCAGCCGGTAGATGATTCGTTGGGGAAAATCATGATCCGCGTTCTCAAAGACAACCTCGGTCTTTCCCCGTTTCACGGCCTTGAACTCGGCTTCCTGCTGTCGGGACGGCATTGCGATAAAGAACAGGCCGTCTTCACGCCGCTGAATCTGCATGTACTCGTATGCGACCGTCTGGCCGTCCGCCACCGTCCGGCTGAGGCCAAACATGCTTCCGCCGGACGGCTTCATCCACATCTCCGAATACTCACGTCCTTCGTGCGTCCCCATCCAGCACCCGGCCAACCACCCCGGCTCGGCGTCCGGTTTCGGCCCTGTGCCCGCCACAGACCACAAAAGTAGTAATAGCTGTACGGTGCTCACGTTCCCTCCACAGGTAACGTTGTCGATGAATCCTCAACCATAGTAACACGAACAACCGAAAAAAGAAACCTGGATTCTTCTTTCCACGTATCTCGTAACTGTCCAACCGGGAGGCAAGATAATGATCCATAAGGTAAACGTCAGCCAGAAGTTCGATCTGTTTGCGGAACACTGGAGCCCGAAGATCGTCGGCGAGCTCAACGGGCAGCAAGTAAAGCTCGTCAAATTCAAAGGGGAATTCGTCTGGCACAAACATGACCACGAGGACGAACTGTTCTACGTCGTGCGTGGATCCTTCGACATGCAGGTCCGCGATGGTGTTATCCGGATCTCGGAAGGAGAGTTCTTGATCGTACCGAGGGGCGTCGAGCACCGGCCCGTGGCGAATGAAGAGGTGCACGTGATCCTCTTCGAGCCCGCCACGACGATCAACACCGGTGACCAGACAAACGATCGGACGCGAGTCATGCTGGATCGGATTTGATCGCAGGCAGAAAGCTGAATTCGGCGTTAGACGGGGATGTGGATAGAAACCACCCCCTGACCACCGCCATACGCCTGAAAACACCTCGCGAAGTACGTGGACAGGCGTAAGGAAGGAAACTTTTACTCGCTCCGTGAAGCCGCCTCAGTCCTACGAGGTACGACTCGAACATCCGTTGCGGTATGACCAAAAGCAGACTTTCTGTTGCAGAAAGCAGAAACTCAAATCTTCTTGAATTTCACTCATCCGCCTTGTACACTGTTTTGCTCATTTTTACCCACGGTGACTCACCATGCACTGGCCAACTCTTTTGTTCGTCACAGCGGCGGTCGTCGTCCTTATTCTGATCGCCCGTCTTATTAATCAGTGGTTCATACGGGAACGGCTGACCGAAGCCCTCACCGCCCGGGACAACGCCGCGCTCGGCGTCGCCCTTGCCGGGTATGTGTTTGGCGTCCTGCTGATCATCGCAGACGTACTGACGGGACCTGCGCATGAGGACTGGAAGAGCGACGCGCTCTGGGTCGCCGTGTACGGCATCGCCGGCATTTTCTTTCTTGCGTTTGTGGCCACGATCGAGTTGCGTCTGCTGCTGTCTTCGGACGTACTCGCTTCGGTGCGCCAGGGCAACGTGGCCGGCGGCATCGCTTCCGGTGCCTGCTATGTGGCTACGGCCCAGATCATCGCGGCGACGGTCTCCGGCGAGAACGTGGGCGGCACCTGGACGGAGGCGCTGGCGTTCTTTGTAATCGGACAGATCACGCTGCTCTTCGTCACGTACGTCTTCCGTCTGCTCACGGCCTACAACGACGCCGATGAGATTCGCAAGGGCAATATCGCTGCATCCGTCAGCTACGCCGGCCTCCTGATCGCCGTATCGATCATCGTGGGCAACGCCGTACGCGGGGATTTCGTCGATTATCCCACCGGCCTGGTCGAATACGGAAAAGCCCTGCTGGTTGTAGCAGCTCTTTACCCCGTTCGTCAGTTTCTCGTTCAAGGACTGCTCCTGGGCTGCGGCTACGGCCTCTACGGCGGCAGGCTGGACGAGGAAATCGGCCGTGACCGAAACGCGGGGGCCGCTGTCATCGAGGCCGTCGCGTACATCGCCGCCGCTCTCCTCTCAGCGCGAATGATTTGACGATGATCCCCCAATCTTACGTGTCCTTTGCGGAGGAACTCCTCCGCAGCTGCCTGATCAATGATCCCTGGGTCGAGGGCCGCGAACGTTTCCGCATCGATCCCGTAGTGCTCGGCGCGACCGCGTATGAACGTTTGATGCGATCGGCCGAAGGTATCGGCCGGGTGTATGAGGAACTGGCCAGAATCGTGCTCAGAGAGCCGCAATGGCTCGATACATTTTTTCATCTGACGCCTTACCAGAAACTGATGTGGCTGGCCAGCGAAGGCCGATGGCACGGGATCGCACGCCTCGACCTCTTCGTGCTGAACGACGGATCCATCCGGATGTGCGAGATGAATTCGGACACCCCCAGCGGAGAAGCGGAGGCCGTGTTGCTGAACCGTCTGGCACTCCGGGACCGTTCCGCTCTCCGGGACCCCAACGCCGATCTCGAACGTGCGTTTTGTTCCATGGTTTCGTCGTGCCACCTCGCCGGCATTCGGCGAGGCACCGGCCGCCCTCAGCGAATCGGCATCGTATATCCCACCGAGATGACCGAGGACCTGTCGATGATTAGTCTGTATGAGCAATGGTTCGAGCGCCGCGGCTGGCCCGTTGGGCTGGGGTCACCGTTCAATCTGCTCCGTACGCATGGGACGCTCACACTGATGGGCGAACCGGTCGACGTAATCCTCCGTCATTACAAAACCGACTGGTGGGGCGAGCGTTATCCAGCCTGGACGGACGAGGAGGAGTTCGCCGACCCCGATCCGCTTACCGGGCCTTTGGCCGCCGTACTCCAGTCCGAACTCGACCGCTCAGCGGTCGTCATCAATCCGTTCGGAACTGTGCTCACACAGAACAAACTCGCCATGGCTTTCTTCTGGAGATTCCCGGAGAAGTTCTCTCCGGCCGCTCAACGTGCGATCCGATCGTTTATCCCCGAGACGTACCGCCTCGAGGATCTGGTGTCTACGCCCGACAGGACCAACTGGGTCTTGAAATCGGACTATGGATGCGAGGGAGACGAAGTGGTCGTCGGACCCTGGGTGTCGGACGACGTGTGGCGGGAATCCCTGGAGAAGGCCGTCCCGGGGCGTTGGGTTGTTCAGCGGTTTTTCGAGGCCAAAGCGCTTGAAGGCAGCGACCTGCTGCCGAACTTCGGCGTGTTCTTGATCGGCGGGCGCGGCGCTGGGGTTTATACGCGCCTGTCCTCGCAGGCGACGGATTGTCTCAGTCTGACGGCCGCCACGCTCGTCGACCATCCAGCAGATGCGGGTACCCACTAATGGCCTGGATCCACCTCATCATCGCTGGCCTGCTCGAGATCGTCTGGGCCGTCGGTCTAAAACACACCGCGGGCTGGACAAGACTGTGGCCGAGCGTTGTCACGGCCGCTTGTATGATTCTGAGTTTTGTCTTTCTTTCATCGGCCGTGCGCTCGCTGCCGATCGGCACCGCCTATGCGGTGTGGACCGGTATCGGTACGATGGGAACCGTGATCTACGGTATCGTGTTCCTGCGCGAACCGGCGGACGCGGTTCGCCTCGTGTGTATCCTGCTGATCGTCAGCGGCATCGTTGGACTTAAGTTGCTCACCAGGACGAACGTCTGAGGGAAGTCATGGAAGATTTTTTTGGCGCCCGCTGGTGGCGGGAGATGTTGACGAGACGCGAAGCCGGTGTGCGCATCGGCCGGATGGGGGCTCTGGCCGCGCTGGCCGCCTCGGTGGGGTTGCCGACGGGATGTGCGGAAGAAGCGGTCGAGCGGGACACGCTGGAACTGCAAAAAGAGCAGGGCTGGGATGTTCTGTCGACCGACCGCTCGCTCGATTTTCCCGACCGCGTCTTCGCCGATAGTACGGGGTCCCCGCTGTGGAGCACGTTCCTCCAGCCGGAGCGTCTTCTTACCGCCTGGCGGCCCGGGAACGCCGGGCTTCACCCATTCTCGTCCCCCACGCTCGTTCAGGCCCTTTCACAGAATTCGCTGCGCTCTCAAGTCGTGCCTGTTTGCTCCGCCTCCATGAAGGAGGCTTATTCCCGCGGTCTCGGCATGAAGGACCTCCTTTCGAAGAGCCAGAATCCCGGAACCGCCGCACTGATCGTGGACCTTCCCGGCCCTGAGTCCGTATCTTTTGGAGCGGCAATCGCCGACGTGGCCGAACCGGTCATCACGTTCGATAACTGGCCCCACCCGATGGGGGTCGTGCCGGCTCATCTCACGCTCGCTGCCATGGTGTACTATGCACTGGAAGTGAGCAACAGAGCCGGTCAGCGTTCCCATGGGGCTCCCGCCGTCTTTCTCCTCGACGCGAACCGTCTGCTGCCGTATTCCGATTCGAGCGACCGGTTCGACAACCGTTACGCGGCCGTGATGCCCACGGCCGAGAACCTCCGCTCAATCGGCGTGTCGGGCATAATCTATGTCGTTCCTAATGAGTATCAGAAAACCGAGCTGGACGACTTGAACGAGGATTTCGCTCTGTACCGGGAAAGCGGCCTGACGGTCACGATGCTGCCGATAACCCATTTTCAGAAACCGGCGGCCGTGACCATCGATACGGCTGCGGCGAAAGCGGCCTCGGCCGGAGGACCGGTGTACTATTACGGCGGCGGGCCGTCGTTCTGGCCCTTCTTCTTCATGCACTATGCGATGATGTCTCCGTACCGCGGCATCCCACAGAACTACCGAACCCTGCCGCCTCCCGTCCAGCGGCCCGGTTATGCACCGGTGCGTCGTCCGACGATTTTCTCTTCACGTACTGTCGGAGGCCTTACCGGCGTCGGCCGGCAGAAACCCACGGGATTTGGGCGCGTCTCGACCGCCGTTTCGTCCTCGGGCCGTGTGAGCCGTCTCCGGTCGGGTTCACTGGGACGCAGCCGCACCGGATACTCCTCCTGACCATGGACCGACGAGGCTTCTTTTCCCGTCTGCTGGGTAGAACACCCGAGGAGGGCGACGCGGTCTTCTTTGGGCTGCAGCTGGTGGTCAACGTCGGATCGGACGACACCTTGCGGGCCAATCTCCACCGCGTCGTCAACCGTCCAGTGGCAACCGAACGTCCCGCCGAGAAACGCGCGTTTTACAAACGAGTGACGGCCGTGCTGCTGGAGGCGGAACCCTTTTTCGACTACGCGTACTGGGACTATCGAACCGATCCCGCGTCCGCCCGCCCTGAATTTGAATCCTGGCTCAACGAGATCGAGGGCAGCATCGCCACGGAAGAAGAGGAACTCGGCGAAGCGGTGGACGAACAGTTCCGCATGAGCGGCGACAGGAGTTACGTGGTGGTCAGCATACTTTTTCTGTTGGAAAACGTGACCGCGCTGCGTGCGTTCCGGTCCGTCGTGGAGGCAGTGCCGGAGGACGAGGCCTTCAGCCGCACTACCTTTCCCAAATTGCTCCGTGCGATCACCTATGTCGACTTCGAGTACGCGCTGGGCGACGCCGTGTTCATCATGCCGGGCAATGAACGCGACGGCATTTCGTGGGAAGAGATTCACACCGAGGGTTGGAACTACCTGAAACCGATCGCCTGACATCCGGGTATCCCATTTGTTGTACATTGATTACGTCCTGGTCTCTCTCGCCGCCGTCTATGCTGCCATGCTTTTTGTGTTGGCGCTTCGCCTGGCGCGCTACCGTCCGGAGACATCGACCGTGTCGGTGCCGTTTGTAAGTGTGCTGATTCCCGCCCGCAATGAAGCGCACCGGATAACACGGTGCCTGGAGGCCCTCACGGGCCAGACCTACCCGCCGGACCGATGGGAAGTCATTGTCGTTGACGACCGATCGGAGGACGGTACGCGATCCGTGGCAGAGAGTTATGCCGGCCGCTTTCACTGTCTTCGCATCGTGTCCATCGCCGAAGCGTCACCCGACATGGCCCCGAAGAAATGGGCCCTGACGCAGGGCATTGCTGCGGCTCAGGGCGAGGTCATTTTGTGTACGGACGCGGACTGCCGGCCCGGACCTGATTGGGTACGGTGCATGGCGTCGCTCTTCACAAACGACGTGGGTATGGGGGTCGGCTACTCCCCGATCGAACCGCGAAACCGCCTGTCGCTGTTTCATCATTTCGTCGCCTTGGACTCGCTGGCGCTCGGGGCAGTCGCCGCCGCAACCGCCTCCTTTGGCAAAGCCATGACGGCCACGGGTCGCAGCCTCGCGTACCGCAAAAAAGTCTTCCACGAAGTCGGGGGTTTCTCCCGCATTGCGCGGTTCGTCTCCGGCGACGACGATCTGCTGTTGCAGTTGGTCAGGCGAACGCGGTGGAAGATCGCGTACAGCATGGACCGGCGCTCGCTCGTCTCCACCGATCCACCTGCTTCGTTCAGCGAGTTCATACAGCAGAAGATCCGTCAGGCCTCCAAGGGTATCCATTACTCGCCCCCTCTCGTGCTCTTCCTCGCCGCCTTATACATGTTCAACCTGTTCCTGATAACCTACGTCCCCGCACGACTCGCTTTTTCATTCACGGTCGCTTTGCCCTGGTTTCTCAAGGCAGGAGGAGAACTGGCCCTGCTCGCGGTCGCTGCCGCGCGGTTTGGGCGATGGAAGTTCCTGACCTTCTTTCCGATCGTTGCTCTTCTACACCCGCTGTTCATCGTCGTCTTTGGCCTGTGGGGACAGGTGGGCAAGTTCGAATGGAAGAGCGACAGGCATAGCCGGACGATGGCATCATGATGCTTGTATTCATCCTGCTGCTGGGAGTGAGCCTGGTGGTCTACGTCTCGGCGGGGCTCCTGTTTCTGGTCGGCCTGCTGATACCCGCGAGGGCACGGGGAACGGCACAGCCGTTCGTCTCGGTATTGGTAGCGGCCCGCAACGAGGAGCGACACCTGTCGGAATGCCTGCGGGCGTTGGTTTCCCAAACCTACCCTTCCGACAAGGTCGAAATCATCGTCATCGACGACCGTTCGATGGACGGCACGGCCTCGATCGTGGAAGAGTTCGCCTTCCAAAAATCCAGTATTCGCCTGGTGAGGATTGCCGAGAAACCGGACGGAGTCTCAGGCAAGAAATACGCGTTGCAACGAGGCATAGAACAGAGCCGCGGGGAAATCCTGATGTTCACCGACGCCGATTGTTCGGTCCGGCCCACGTGGGTGGAATCGGTGGTCCGTTATTTCTCGAACGACGTCGGATTGGTGATCGGATTCTCGTCCGTATCGGCGCGATCGACGTTCGAGCGCTTTCAGCAGGCGGACTTTCTTGCGCTGATGGCCGCGGCGTGCGGTGCTGCGAACCTGGGTCATCCTCTGGCGGCCAGCGGACAGAATCTGGCGTATCGCAGGCAAGCCTACGACGACGCGGGCGGATTCGCCGGCATTTTGCATCGGATCTCCGGAGACGACGTGCTCATGCTCCACCGCATCCGCCGGACCGGACGATGGCGCATCGTGTTTGCCTCCGATGCGCGAGCGTTCGCAGCCACACGTCCCGCGGGCTCATGGCGCGAACTAATCGCTCAACGTTCCCGCTGGGCTTCCAACGCCGACATGATGCTTAGAATGAGCGTGCCTTTCTTTCTCTATCTGTCTTGCGTATATCTTTTCAATCTATTGCTGGTAGTGGGCCTGGTGGCCGGCATCATGAATCCCCTGGCAGGACTTGCGGCGATCTTTGGGTGGGTGAACAAGGCGGTCATTGACGGTATCGTGCTCGCCACTGCGAGGCGCACGTTCGGGATCGGCGGTTCGGTCTACGCTTTCGTCCTATGGTTCTTTCTTCAGACACCGCTCTTGATCTGGATTGGACTGATGGGGGCGCTGAAGGTGTTTCGATGGAAGTGATTCGGATCACTGGGGGCTGGTAGCCGAAGTCTCTCGGCAGCCAGAATCTTTAGGATTCGTCATAGACTGCATCGTGTATACGGACTCGGAAGTCCGAAAAACGCAGACGCCCCGCTCCGTCAGGAACGAGGCGCCTGCCCTTTCCTTGTGCGGACAACTAGAGGCCGAACAACACCCCGCCGCTCAGATACGATTGCTTGTCACCGCCCATGTCGACGCCGATTTCGCCGACGAACGCCATTTTGCGCTGGAAGGGGATCTGTATCCCACCCACAAGTGTGAAGACGGTCTCGTCCACAGGGTCGACAATGAACCTCGTGTCCAGACCCCCGTAGATGTTCACCAGGTCGAACTGGTTTCCCACCATGCAGGCGGCCTGCAGACCGCTGCCCAGACCGTCCGTGTTCACAAAACCGGCCCCGCGCACGAGCACGCCGACTCCGCCCTTCTTGTCCCCGACCGCCTGGTAATCGACTCCGGCTCCCACGTACATCTCGCCGCGCATGATACCCAGGTCTCCATTGATCTCAAATCGGGGCATCAGACCATACCGGAAGTGCCCGAGCAATCCGAGCGCATCGGGTCCGCTGAACTGCAGTTGCGCCTCTGCTCCGATCAGGAACTTACCCTGCTTAACCACTGCAGCCGGACCGAAAATGCCGCCCGGCCCGGCCGTTCCGCCGGAACCGGCGTTCGACCCGGACGCCCCATCGCCGGCCATTACCGCGGAAACGCTGAACAAGGTTATCGCCAAGACGAGCAATGGATTCTTCATGAGACCTCCCAGTGAGTATGGTTGTGCATGCAGATTCTCGTGCGCTTTGCGGCAGAGTAATTGAGTCAACCCATGATGAAAAATGCAGGATGCCGGAGGAAAATCGGCGAAGGCATTTTATTCAGAAATGAATGCAGAAGCAACAAAAAAAGCTGTCAGAGCCGCGTGTCATCGTTTCCGGTTTTCCACACCGTTCGGGAGGCAACAGAAGCACGTATCGAACTGAGCCGGGTACCTTTATAAACCGAGGAATTGAATCGCGGTGCCACACAGAAAGATTGCAAGGCCTGCGAGCGCGTGGGAGTAGCGTTCCATACTCCGGGCGGGAACGAACTGAAAGCCTCGCACGCCAAGAACGGTGATTCCGATCATCGTGGCAATGGTAGCGATGCCGAAGATGGACGTGACGAGCACGAGGCCGCCGGCCGAATTTTGTGCTGCGGGATACATGAGAATGGGAATCAGCGGTTCGCATGGCCCGAGGACGAAGATGACGAAGAGCACCCACGGCGTCAGGGTTTGTCCGGATTGTTCGTGCACATGGGCGTGTTCAGCATGGTGCCGGTGCGCATGGTCGTGCATCTTCCCGTTTTCGTGCATATGCCAGTGCGTGTGTGGGCGGTTGCGCCAGGCGCGCCGCAAGCCCCAGACCATGTACGCCAGACCGAAGCCGAAGAGGGCCCACCCTGCAAGATTGCTTCTGAAGGACTCGACGGCCTCCAGGTGTGCAACCGCGACACCAAGCCCGATGCCGATGGCTCCCAGCACTACTGAACTGAGGACATGCCCAACACCGCACCAGACCGTCACCCATACCGTCCGTGCCATACTCCAGTTCCGCGCCCGAGACATGGCAATGAACGGCAGGTAATGGTCCGGCCCAAGCAGTGTGTGCACAAATCCGATTGATGCGGCCGTCCCGGCTAACAACCAGATATCGTTGGAGTTAAGAAAACTCATAAAGGAGGATATTTACACCAATGGTACAGCGAAAACAACCGGCAAACAATGAGAATTATCATGATAAGTCAACTCGCGAGCCAAGCGGTCATGTCTGTCCCAATCTGCCGGCCCATCCGATCAGTTGATCACCGATAAAATGCTAATTGATAATTGACTGCTGAATGTCTACATTGCCGCGTTCGCCATCATGAAATCCATTGACTGACACCAACGAGTTGTTAGATACCGCACTCGATGCGGCTTTTCAGGCAGGGCGCATCGTCCTGTCGTATTTCCAGACGGACAGCCTGGCCGTCGAAACCAAGAGCGACCTGTCCCCGGTGACCGCGGCCGACCGTGCAGCGGAAGAATTCCTCTGTTCCTTTGTCCGCCGCCGTTTCCCCGATCACGGCGTTCTGGGCGAAGAATTCGGCGAGACCAGGGGCACGTCGTCCTACCGGTGGATTCTCGATCCCATCGACGGTACCAAATCGTTCGTCCACGGCGTCCCCCTGTTCGGGACGATGATCGCCGTCGAAGACCAACGCATCAGGGACTCGGTCGTCGGCGTGGTCCACTTCCCTGCGCTGCAGGAAACGGTCTGGGCGTCCAAAGGCGGCGGCTGCTACTGGAACGGACGGCGGGCGCACGTTTCCGGCGTACGCAACGTCTCGGACGCAGTGGTGCTCCTCACCGATCCGGCACGCGTTCGGGGCACGCCTTACGAGGCTCTGCTGGAGGAGCTTCAGGCTACATGCAAATTCGTGCGATCCTGGGGTGACTGCTACGGTCATGCCTTGATTGCCACGGGACGCGCGGAGATCATGCTGGATCCGCACATGCACCTGTGGGACGTGGCGGCGTTGAAGCCCATCGTCGAGGAAGCCGGCGGCCGGACATTCGACCTGCAAGGAAGAAGCTCCATGTACACGGACAACCTCATCGCCTGTAACGCGGACCTGGCCGACTGGATCAAAGACAGGATCGGGTCGCGGAAGGACGTAGTGCATGCCGTTTGATCTCAGGGAAATTCTCGAAACCGTCCGCATGACGGAAGTCGAGCACTTCGATATCCGCACGACCACGATGGGTATCAGTATCCGCGATTGTGCCCGTGGCGACGCGGCGAAAACCATAGAAGCTGTCTACGACAAGATCTGCCGCTGTGCCGAAAAACACCTCTCGACAGCGCGGGAAGTGGAGCAGAAATTCGGTATCGCAATCGCCAACAAGCGTATTTCCGTCACGCCCGCTGCCATCGCGTGCGATGGACTGACGCGGGACGAATTCGTCCGCCTGGCGCGCCGACTCGATGACGCCGCCGCAACCGTGGGCGTGGACTTCCTCGCAGGCTATTCTGCGCTCGTCCAGAAGGGTTTCACCCGCGGGGACAAAGCGTTGGTCGACTCGATCCCTGAGGCCATCGGCACCACCCAACGCGTCTGTTCCTCCGTCAACGTCGGCTCGACCAAGGCAGGCATCAACATGGATGCCGTGGCGGCCATCGGCAAACTGATCAAGGCGCTCGCCGAACGCACCGCATCCGAGCATGCCATCGGCTGTGCAAAATTCGTAGCCTTCTGCAATGCCGTCGAGGACAACCCGTTTGTCGCCGGGGCCTTTCACGGCATGAGCGAGCCCGAAGTGGTCATCAACGTCGGCATAAGCGGACCGGGTGTCGTGCTCAAGGCCATCCAGGAGGCGCCGAAAGCGGATCTGGGCGAATTGGCCGAGATCATCAAGCGCATGACTTTCAAAATCACACGGGCCGGCGAATTGATCGGCCGAGAAGTGGCACGTCTGCAGAACGTCGAGTTCGGGATCGTCGATCTGTCGCTGGCCCCGACGCCTGCGGAGGGCGACAGCATCGGTGACATCCTCGTCGCCATGGGACTCGAGGATGTCGGGGCCCCCGGCTCAACCGCGGCCCTCGCCATGCTCAACGACGCGGTCAAGAAGGGCGGTCTGATGGCCTCTTCCTACGTCGGCGGCCTGAGCGGTGCCTTCATTCCTGTCAGTGAGGACCAGGGGATGATCGCCGCCGTGGAACGCAGCCACCTTTCTCTCGAAAAACTCGAAGCCATGACCTCGGTCTGTTCCGTCGGCCTCGATATGGTCGCCGTTCCCGGCCACACACCGTGGGAAACCATCGCCGCCATCATTGCCGACGAGGCCGCCATCGGTATGATCAACAACAAAACCACGGCCGTCCGAATCATCCCCGTACCCGGCAAGGATGTTGGGCAGTCGGTCGACTACGGCGGATTGTTGGGCAAGGCCCCCATCATGGAAGTCCGAAAACTATCTTCCCTCTCCTTCGTCTCGCGTGGAGGTCGCATCCCGTCCCCGACCGGCGGCCTCACCAATTGACGTTTCGGATATTTCGACCCTGCGCTCTCCCCCTGCGTGTACTTGACCAACAAAAAAAATTGATTTTGAGGACTAATCTTAATATTATTTTTGTTGGACATGTGAGAGTAACAGGGCCGGTTCTTCCCTTCTCACACCATCGAAAATACAGGCCTTCGGTACCACACAAGAGGCGCGTACGGAGGACGGTCCTGTGATTGTCCATGACAAATGTCATGTCGGGTTATTCCTGCGTCCTCGCATGCCTGGCCGCGCGTTTGCTCCGGAGCTTCGGCCGAAAGAGGCATCGTGAAGGAGCAACGCGATGGGCGTGCGGGCAGAGCAACCCCACCCGCCTGTGGACGGCAGAACGGACATCGACACAGGGCGTCATCAGATGGAGCACAAGGTAGCAGACGGATGGCCAAGAAAATCCTGATCGTAGACGATAACAAGACGGTACGCACGCTGCTGGCACTGAATCTCCGCAAGGCCAACTACGAAGTGATCGAGGCGGAGAACGGCATGCAAGGGCTGTCCATTGCCAATGAACAGAAGCCGGACCTGGTCATTTCGGACATTCTCATGCCGCAAATGGACGGTTTCGAGTTCTGCCGGCGCGTACGGGAAACGTCGGAGATTCCGCTGGTACCCTTTATTTTCCTCACATCCATCGACCAGGTGGCGACCGAAGTCCGCGGGTTCCGGACCGGGGCCGACGACTACCTTATCAAATCGAATATCAAGAAGGAAGAACTGCTGGCCAAAGTGGCCGCCTTGCTCGAAAAATCGAACGACTTGCGGCGCGCGGAACAGCAACTCCAGGAAGGCCTGTACGGCAAGTTCACCGATCTCAGCCTCGTGGATGTCCTGCAGCTGCTCATGATGAACAAGAAGACCGGCCTCCTGACCATCCAGCGCAACGGCGACAAGGCGGAACTGTTCTTCATCGACGGACGGATGATCCACGCGGAGTACCGTAAGTTCGTGGGCGAAGAAGCGGTATACAACCTCGGTGAGTGGAAGGATGGCACATTCCGTTTCGAGTCCACCGGCATTCAGGTGACGCCCACGATTCACACCGTCACCATGAATTTGATCATGGAGTACTGCCGGATCACGGACGAGAAAAAAAGCTTTGGCGAACCCGCTTCGTAACCTGAGGAACTATGCCTGAACTCAAGAAATCGAGGAAGATCCTCCTCGTGGATCCCGACGAGGCCACGCGGTCGATCCTGAAAGATAACCTGGAAAAAGAGGACTACGTCGTTTTCGATACGTTCAAGGGCACGTCTGCGCTCGAAATCGCCAACCGCGAGAAGCCGGACCTGGTCATCAGCGACGTGTTCCTTGCCGAGATGAACGGTTTCGAGCTCTGTCAGCGGATCCGGGACACCTCAGCCATTCCGACCGTCCCGTTCATCTTCTTCACGGGCATCGACGACATGCTGACAGAAATCCGGGGATTCCGGGCCGGCGCCAACGAGTATCTCGTCAAGCGCCACACCAAGCGGCAGGACCTGCTGCTCCGGATCGAGGGCATGCTCAGTCACGTCGACGCGTTCGAAAAGGAAAAGGCCACCCTCCGTGACGGCCTTCTCGGCAAACTGGGCGACGTCACGGTGCTGGACATTCTCCACCTCCTCAGCAACACAGGCAAGACGGGCCATTTGCTAATTTCCGACGGTTCGCTCGAAGGACAGGTGTATTTCATGAAAGGACGCATCTTCTATGCCGAACTGGGTGCCGTCAAAGGAGAGGACGCGATCTACGATATGATCTTCTGGGAGGAAGGTTTCTTCCGGTTCTCACAGGGCGATATCCCGCGACACGACGTGATCGCTTCACCCACCAATAAGATTCTCAACAAGTGCCGTCGTTTGCTCGGTAAAGACTAGGCCGGTAATGCAGCGTCTCACCACCCGGCGAGGCCACGCACGTTCTGTATCAACGCCGATAACGCACAGGTGCCCCGATGCTCACCAAGGACAAGATTCTGATCGTCGACGACGAAGTCGAAGCCGTAGACCCCTTGATGCGCTCGTTCGAGCTGGAAGGTTACGAGGTGCATTACGCGCCCGACGGGGTGGACGCGCTGGAAATGGTCAAGGAGAACGCGTTCAACCTGATCTTGCTTGATATCATGATGCCAAAGTTGAACGGCTACCAGACGCTGAAGAAGCTGCAGGAAAACGACCTGACCGCGCACATTCCGGTGATCTTCGTGACCGGGCATTTCAGTCCGGAAGAGATCGTCCAGGGGCTCGAGTCCGGCGCCGTGGACGCCATCAGCAAGCCCTTCCGCATCGCCGAGGTTCTCACGCGCAGCAAAATCCGTATCGCCGAATCTAAACTCAAGCGAAGATACACGCCGGTCGCCCACTTCTTCAACGAGGCGCAGGAGAAGGAACACAGCAAGAGGTCCGGGCTTTTCGAATTCTACGACCGCACCAAAGGCAAACTCGGCGAGATCTACGTGGAGGACGGAAAGGTGGTTTACGCCACGAGCAAGGATGCCATCAAAGAGGATGCTTTCCTCCAGCTCGCCTCCACCCACAAGCCCATCCTCGAGGGCGGGCGCTGTACGGTATATCTATCAGGACGATGTCACCGCCCCCAACAAAACGCTCAGTGCCAACATAACCAGTTTGATCCTGGAAGCGTCCAAGATCATCGACGAGCTGGAAGCCAAGGAAATCCGGGACAAGGAACAGAAGCGCGTGCTGATCATCGACCGGGACCGTATCCCCCGCATTCTCGCGAGCCGGTCCCTGAAAGCCGGAGGTTTTGCCACGATGGTCACCAGTCCCTCCGAGATCACTCAGGAGACCGTGGAGAAATTCGACCCGGACGCGCTCGTTGTCGAGCACCTCGATACCGATGCGGTGTTTTCCAGAATACGACTGGCCAACGATGCCAGGCGGAAGGTCCCGCTCATCGTATATTGCGACGCGGACCATCTGCAGGAGGCGCAGGGCCGGGAGGAAATCGCATCCACACGTATCAGCGCCCTCGTGCCCAAATCGGACATCGACGAGCACCTCTGCCGCACAGTCCAGAACGTTCTTGCCCAGCGCTGAAACGGCGCCGGCCAGAAATGACCGCACGCGCTCGCACCAAAAGCAGGCCGTGGTGGCAGGTTCGCCTTCGCGGGAACTTCGACACGGAAACCCTTGTCCCTCGCCTCTTCGACCTCGGCTCGACGGGAACACAAGAAGAACCTCCCGATACCTTGATTGCCTACTTCCCGCCGTCCCGTTTTTTCAGCAGTCGTGATGCGCAAGCGTTGCTGCAGTCTCTTGTGGCGAACCACGGGGCCGTTGAAGTGGACCACGTGCCGGCCCGGGATTGGGGAACCGAGTGGCGAAAGAACTTCAAGCCCGTTCGGATCGGCCGCCGGATCGTCGTATGTCCGTCCTGGGAACCTTACCGGAGACGGCGCGGGGATCTCGTTATTACCATCGACCCAAAAATGTCGTTCGGAACGGGTACGCACGAGAGCACCCAACTGGCCCTTCGGCTGATGGAACCGGTTGTCCGGCGCGGCCACTACGTCCTGGACATAGGTACGGGTACCGCCATTCTCGCCATCGCAGCGGTTCGGCTCGGCGCGGCAAAGGCCTATGGACTCGACGTCGACGCGTCTTCGATCGGAAACGCCAGGGAAAACCGGCGCGTGAACGGGTGCGGCCGCACGATTGTGCTCCACGAGGGAACGTTGGAGTCCCGGCCAGCCTGCTGGCCTCAACGGTACGATCTGGTCCTCGCGAATATTCAACGATCCGTCATCGTGGAATTGCTTCCCATGATCGCGTCCGTACTGGAGCCCGACGGAGACGTCGTGGTATCGGGAATTCTGGCGGAAGAGTCCTCGATGATGCAAGCTGCGTTGGATCGCGGCAGCTGGCGGATCGCTGCCCGCCGGAACAAAGGCGAATGGATCGCGTACCGCCTCAGGAAGAACCCATGAGGATCGCCACGATCGACATCGGCACCAACACGGTGCTGCTCCTGATTGCCGACGTACATCCCGATGGAAGCATCGAGACGCTCCGTGAGGAGCAGCGCATCATCCGTCTCGGTAGGGACGTGGATGCTCTGCGCAACATCGGCCCGGAAGGATTCCGAAACGGCGAGGCCGTGCTCCGTTCCTACCGGAAGCTTGCCGAGGACCTGGGCTGCGAACGGATCACCGCCGCGGGCACCAGCGCCATTCGCGACGCCAGGAACCGCGAAGCCTTTGTCCTGGCCATGCTCGAGCACACGGGACTGCGGATCGACGTGCTCAGCGGCAACGACGAGGCCCTCTGGACGTTCCGCGGCGGACGCCTCGTATGGGCGGGCCGGGACCTACTCGGCGACCGGGCATTGGTAATCGATATAGGGGGAGGGAGCACGGAGTTTATTCAGGGGGATTCCCAACACATCGAAGCCCGGATCAGCCTCGATATTGGCGCCGTTCGAATGACGGAAAGATTCATCGAGCACGACCCGGCGGAGCCGGAAGAGGAAGCCGCCCTTCGCTCGTTCCTGCAGGCGCAATTCACCGAGCAGTTGAGTGCGTTTGATCGTGCGGCTCCTGGCTCCGGCGTCGGTGTGGCCGGTACCATCACGACCCTTGCGGCGATGATGCAGGACCTGGCGGAATACGATCCGGCGCGCATCAACGGTTTCGTCATCGATCACGCCCGGCTGAACGCCATCCTGGCCATGCTCCGCACCTCAACGCTGGAAGAGCGCAAGCAGCTCAAAGGACTGCAGCCGGAACGGGCCGACGTGATCCTCGCGGGAGGAGTGATTCTGTCAGAGGCGCTCACGTTCTTCGGCCTCTCGTCGCTGACCGTCAGCAATTACGGCCTGCGCTACGGCCTGGTGCTCAGGGAGATGGAGCGTGCGAGGCACCCGAACGCATAGGCCAGCTCTTAACGGTTGGTCAGCCACCAATCGCGGAACCGCTGCTGGTCCGGGGTAATCGTATGCAAAACAGTAACCCTGTGGGTCTGCGCCCCGTATTTGGTCCCCGCGGTCGCCGAAAGCCTTTTTTCCTCGCCTTCTCGTTTAACGATCCATTCGATGCGGTCGCCCGGCTTGACGGCCTGCAGTATCTGCTGCATCGCATGGTCCCCGACCTTGTACTCGCTACCGTGGTGGGCAAACCCGGTAAATTCGTCACCCACTTGTATACCGAGTTCACGAACGACGGAGTCGCTGGTATCCACCGCTTTTACCACCACTCGGCCAGCATCGTCGAGCCGAAATTCCACCTTGCCCAACGACGCCTTTTGCGTGCTGTCGCGGTACACGGCATCGTACGCAAACCCCGCTTTTTCGAGGTATTCCTTGAGCGGAAGCGGTTCGGTCCCGCTGACGTACCGGTCAAAGAAATCCTCGATTTCAGGATAAGTCATGCGGACGAACAGGTCGAAGAATTCCTTCTCCGGAAAAGATCGCGTTGGCCCGTATTTCCTCGAGAGTTCGAGGATAGCATCGCGCAGACCCTTCCGGCCTTCGGATAACTCGAGCAGCCGCATGTCGAGCAGCATCGCGACGAGTGCGCCCCGATGATAGATGTTGATGTATTGATCGTTCAGATGCCCGTATGAATGTTCTGCCAGGTCCACGAGACTCACGCCCTTGTCGAACAGATCGTTGACCTTGCATTTTTTCGAGATTTCCTCGGCGAACGCCTTAGGGGTCTTGAGACCCCCTCGGACCTGCATCATATGGGCGGCCCACTCCGTGGTCCCTTCGTACAGCCACAGGTGCGCCGACGGCGTCGGTGTCTCGAAATTGAAATGCTCGATCACTTCGCTGTGAATGTTCAACGGCGTCACGATGTGGAAGAACTCGTGAGCGGCCACGCTGCTTACAAACGGCGTCAGTTGAGGTTCCGGGATGGTCGGAAGGATATAGTAGGACGAGTAGTTATGCTCCCATGCGCCCCAGAGATATTGGCCGCCCTTACGGAAGTGAAAGAGAAAAGCGTACCGGCTCACCGGCAGTCCTTTGAGAAATGCGTCCGCCGCCTGGATCAGCCCCGCCAGACTCTCCTTGAAATGACCGGCACTGATCGACGTGTCCTGGGAATAGCAGTAGATGTCAATCCTGGCCTTGCTCATGTTGAATTGCGACGTTGACAGCGGGCCGAACATGAACGGAGAATCCACCAGTTCGTTGAACGTCGGAAACCGGTAACGGTCCCCCTTGCGCTTCGCTGCGGTTCCTACGACCCATTCTGACGGATACCTGAACGTCACCTCGATCGGATCAGATTGATGGCCGTGGAAGTATCCGAACACCATCTGCCCGTTGATCACGACGTTGTCCGATTCGATATTGCTCCCCGACATCGAACCCACCGGATGCTCTCCGATGGAGGTATCATAGCTGTCTTCCACGCTGTAGGTGACACGTTCGAGTCGGCACGCGCCGCCAATCACGTACTGATTCGACCCGCGGCGGTACACCGGTAGGACCGCACCGTCCTTGGCCCATGCTTGAAAACTGCCGGTGAAACGCCCGACATCCATGACCGAGTACGTACCCGGAGCCGTGGCGGCGAATTGAAATATGACCGTATCCGCTTTCAACCCGTCCACCCGTAAGCATACGAAGAACGAATCCTGGTCCCGCCGGTTCAGATCCACTTCGTAGAAGGATTTGATTTTCCCTCCGCCGAAAACGCTCGGTCCGCAAAACCACAACAAAGCGGATAGGCTCGTCAGCAATCGGATCATACAGGAGCTCCTTTGGTATGCAAATGGGATGCGAGAAGGCCTACGAGGCTGCATACGGGCCGCGATGGACAAAGTTGCCTGGAAATCCGACGGTCTACTTGGGTTGATCTCCAAGCCACCAGCGCCGGAATTCCTCCTGCTCTTTCGACAGGGTATCCAACGGTTGGATCACGTGCCGTTCAATGATCGGCGTTCTACCGACATAGGCCTCCAGCAGCACTTCCGCGGTGTCCCGCCGGACGACCCATCCGAACGGGTCTCCCACTTTCATCGAACCGATCGTCGTTGCAATCGCCGGATTGAGCAGCGTGACCTCGCGACCGTTGAACACGAGCCGGCTCAGGATGTCTCCCTCTCGCAGCCCCAGCCGAACATTCACCGTATCGAGTCTGTCCACGTTCTTAACGAACAAGTCGCCGTCGTTGAATCCGAAATCGTATTTTCCGAGGTTCGTGCTGTACTTCCCGGTCACCTGTTCCACCTCATAGCTGTAACCGGCCAGCCGAACATACTCGGCGACCGGGAGCGGATCCACTCCCTGCACGTATCGAACAAAAAAATCCCGGACCTCCGAGTACGTCATCTTGACGAAGATGTCGAAGAACTCTTTCTCCGGAAACGTCCGGCTCGACCCGTAGGTTTTGGACAACTTGCGAAGGACGTCCCGGAGGCCCATCCGGCCATGACTGAGTTCCAGCAGACGTATGTCGAGCAGCATCGAGACGAGGGCGCCTTTTTCGTAGATGTTCTGATACTGGTCCTCGAACCGGTCGTACGAGCCCAGGCTCAGGTCCACCAGAGAGACGGAGGGATCGTATTGCTCGGCGCGGCGGAGCTTCTCCGATGCGCGCTCCAAATATTCCTTCTGCGAGATCAGGCCGGCCCGCACCTGCATGATATCGCTGGCCCACTCCGTCGTGCCTTCGTACAGCCAGAGGTGCTGCGAGGCACGCGGTTTCTCGAAGTCGAAACGGGCAATCACCTCGCTGTGGAGATTAAGGGGCGTGACGATGTGAAAGAACTCGTGCGCCGCGATGCTGGTCACCGTCGACACAATGTCGTCGTACGATCCTTCCGGAATCACGTAGTACGAGGAGTAATTGTGCTCCCAGGCGCCGTAGATCGGGCCGGTGTCGTAGCGGAAATGAAAGAGGAACACGTAGCGCTTGACGGGAAGACCGTCCAGGAAACGATTGGCCGCCTCGATCATATTGCGCAGAGGTTTGATCAACAGCGGGGCGGTGAGCAGCCGGCTCTCCGTGTACGCGTAGACATGGATGTCGGCTCCCCCCACCTCCAATTGCTCATGGGTCAATTCCCCGAAGAGAAACGGGGAATCCACGAGCTGATCGAAATTTTCGACGCGGTATTCCCCGCCGCTGGCTTCCAGGGCCGTTCCTACGGACCAGTACGCCGGATACCGGAACGTCAGAGTAGCAGGGTTCTGCTGGAATCCGTGAAAGTAGCCGAACACCATCGGCCCGTTGATCAGGGCGTTGTCCGGCTCCAGGTTGGTACCGCTCATCGGGTAGACCGGATTAGTGTCCACGGTCGCATCGTACGTGTCGGCCACCTCGTAGGTGATCTTCGTCAGCTTTCGGGATTTGCGGACTACATACTGATTGGTGTTCCGGCGATGGATCGGAAGTTCCACTCCGTTCGAGTCCCACGCGCGAAATCCTCCCACGAACCGCCCTGGATCCAGCACGGAGTACGTGCCGGGCGCCGTTATGGGAAACTGGAACACCGCCGAGTCGCTCTCCATCCCTCTCACGTCCAGTGTCACGAAGAACGAATCGGCCTCCAGGTTTGTCATGTCCACGCGATAGCGCAACTCGAGGCTGCCCGCCCACAGCGGCGCCGTTGCGAACGTGACCCCCATCACGGCACCCAACAGAATTCTCATGCAGAATTGTCCTCTCTTATGATTCGGCGTCCTTGCGGCCCCGGCAATGCGAGCGCGCCTCGGATACCTTGCATTTCACGGAACGGGCGCGTATATTAGCCGCGGAATTTCAGGAGGTCGCGTTGGCCGCATCGAACAAGAAATCACGTTCCACGTCTTCCTCGGGCCGCAAGTCCCCGTCCACGTCCCGTTCCGGGAGTTCAACCCGCGCGACGAAGGCCCGAAAGAAGGCCCTTGGAGCCGCGAAGGCCGTCCGGAAGAAAGCCGCGTCCAGGACCGTGAAAAATACGGTTCGCAGGACTGCCGCACAACGAAAAAAAACCACCCGGCCGCGTACGGTGTTGGTCAACGGCACCGACGAAGACGTCGAGAGTTTGACGGCGACAGAGATCGAGGAGGAGCTCGCCGAGTACGAAAAAGAAACGCGCGTCGCCCGCCGTGAGATCCCGTCCGTGCCCGAAGAGGTTCGGGGTATCGTACAGCGCATTGCACAGTCCATGTTCGAGAAGAAAGCGGAGGAAGTTCGCCTGATCGACCTGCGCGGCCTCACGAGCGTTACCGATTGTTTCGTCGTGTGCACAGGCACGTCCGACATCCACGTCAAGGCGATTGCCGACAATATCCGGTCGCGGCTGGAGGAATCGGGTCAGCGGCCGCATCACGTTGAAGGCTATGCCGGCCTGAGCTGGATTCTGCTGGACTATATCGATGTAGTTGTGCACGTGTTCCAGCCCCGGGCACGGGACTTCTACGACCTCGAGCGCCTTTGGGGCGACGCGACGATCACCCCGTTATATGACGAATCCGTCGCCGCGTCCAATTAGCACTTGAAAAGGTTGCTCGATTCGCGTAGATTCGGCGCACTTGTTCTAAGCGGCGCTGGCCGGCTCTGCCCCGAACGCCGGCCCCGAGTTGGTCAAGGAGAAATCACGCGAGACGTCACCGGTCAGCCGCTGCCCGGGAATCTGCAGGACAAGCCCAGGCAAGTTCGAGGACTTAAAGTCAGAGACAAAGTACTATAGGGCATTTAGTCCCGACGCTGGGCGTCGGGACGTTCGCTTCACGCGCGCGAGGTCACCGGTCAGCCGCTGCCCGGGAATCTGCAGGACAAGCCCAGGCAAGTTCGAG
>JBBIJR010000043.1:25504-29953 GCA_037445875.1 Bacteroidota bacterium
GACTTAAAGTCAGAGACAAAGTACTATAGGGCATTTAGCTCAGCTGGTTCAGAGCGTTCGCTTCACACGCGAGAGGTCACTGGTTCGAATCCAGTAATGCCCACGACTCACCCGACCTTCCACTGTTTGAAGGCCGTTGTGTTCTGAATTCTCCGCCATATATTTTTCGTAACCACGAGACCCCTTCTCCGTAGAACTTCTTACGGCTCTTCTCACTTTCACGTGATCAAGGACGATTCATGAGACACCTTCCGCTCCTCCTCTGCCTCGCGATGCTTCTCGCCTGCTCCCGGAAAAGTCTGACCGAGGAGGAACTGTTCAAATATGCCAACGGCCTCACCGACGCCGAGGACCGGTTGGAGGCGTTTATGGAATTCCTAACCTCGTACCCGACCTCCGAGAAACTAAGAGAGGCCCGGCTAGCCGCGGTGGAGGCGCACATCGAACTCGGTCACGCACAGGAGGCCCTCGCCGGGGAACGCACGATCCTCGACAGCCTGTCGGGCAACGCGCGTTCACGGGAGACCGTGCGATTCATCGGAAAACTGGTCGCCAAGAAATTAGCGTCGGATTCCGCGGCCGCCTGGGCGGGCGGGATGATCGCCGACAGCACGGTCCATCCGTACTACGTGAACTGGGCCAAGCACCACCGTGCGGCTTTGTATGCACAGGCCGGAGACATTCAACAAGCGTTGACGCTCCAGCGGCAGGTGGTCGAAGCATCCTCCGAGGAAACGGATTGGCTTCGCCAGGCCGCCGTTTTTGCCGAGGCCGCAGGCGAGCGCAAGGCCGCCATCGCACGCGCCGCACAACTGGCCCTTCAGGGGGACGTCAAGTCGGTCAACCTTTTGCAAGACTGGACCGACAAGGAATCTTCCAATGCCGAAGAACGGGCAGCCCTCAGATTGTCCACCGTCATGAATGCAGTCCGGCCGTTTGTCGATACGTCGAGGACGCTGTGGAACAGCCGGTCGCTCGCGGCCGTATTCCTGGCCCGCATGTCCGTGGCCACGGATACCGCCCGCGCATGGACCGAAGGTGCGATCGCTTCACTGGACGCGCGGGCTTCAGTGGACAATCACGTCGAGTTCCACAAGAACAAGGCTCTGATGCTGGCCTCCCTGGGTCAAACCGATGAGGCGCTGGATATGTTTGCCTCGGTGGAAGAACTGATGGATCCCTGGCAGCAGGATGCATGGATGGAATATGCCTCGCTGCTAACCAGGGCCGGACGACGGCGCGAGGCGACCCGCGCGTATGCTGTGGGTCTCCTCGCCGGAATGGACGACGAGCGGCGATCCGGTTTCCTCAGAAGCTATCAGACGAGCTACGGCTCTACGGACGGTGCCCCCAATTACATCGATGCGCTGCGCGACTCACTCGCGGAATTTACACCTGCGGAGGGAGCCGCACCCACAACACAATCGGGACGCGTCGTGTTGTTGGAACTCTTCACCGGCGCCGAATGCGGTCCGTGTGTCAGCTCCGATCTTGCGATCGACCTGTTGTCCGAGGTCTATCCTCGTTCATCGCTAGCGATCGTCGAATACCACGTGCACGTGCCGAGGCCGGATCCGCTGACCACGGACGATTCCTACGACCGGTACATGCACTACGGCGGTTCCGGCACGCCCACGGTGGTGGTGGACGGAACCCAGTCTTTCCTGGGCGGCGGACCCAGGTGGGTAAAAAAGAACCGCTTCTCTGTGTACCGGTTTGCTCTGGACCGCGCCGCGGCGTCACGTCCGTCCGTGGACCTGGTCCCTTCGGCGTCCCGTTCCGGAGACCGGATCCATGCGGCCGTCACGCTGAAATCGGCCACAACCGCATCCGGTTTGCTCCATGTGGCGCTGGTCGAGAAGAGCGTGCCCTACACCGGAGGCAACGGTATAAATCCTCACGCCTTCGTGGTTAGAAAGCTGGCCGGCGGAACGAACGGTACGCCTGTCCGGATCGGCAGGAAGGAACTCACCGTCAAGCAGTCATTCGACCTTGCGGAGATCGAAAGCGATTTGCAGTCCATGATCGACAACCCGGACAGCCGACGCTCATGGCCGACGTGGCTGAAGAAGAAACATACATGGAAGTCTGTCCCTGATAGAATGAACCGGGATCGTCTCGCGGTGGTGGCGTGGGTGCAGGACGCGAAAACGGATGAAGTGCTGCAGGCAGGGTATAGCGAGATTGCGGTGAAATGAAGAATGCTTCCGGGCTCCTCTCGAGGCGAAGCTTTTGGGCCCGCACCCGGCCCGAAACACGTTCCGCCCTTCGCCAGGACTACTCCGGCGCTTGACCGGCAGGCTCCACGGCAAATCCCGTTTTAACCTCCCACCCTCTTGATCCTCGCACCCAGGGCGTTCAGCCGTTCGTCAATGCGCTCGTAACCGCGGTCGAGCTGCCGGATATTCTGGATCGTCGACTCGCCCTCCGCGCACAGTGCCGCAATCAGCAAGGCCATGCCCGCGCGAATGTCCGGACTCGTGATGAGTTCCCCGTGCAGGCGCGTAGGCCCGTGGATCACCGCCCGGTGAGGGTCGCACAGCACAATGCGCGCGCCCATCGTGATCAACTTGTCAACGAAGAACAGCCGGCTTTCGAACATCTTCTCGAAGATCATCACCAATCCCTTGCACTGGGTCGCCGTGACCACCATGATACTCGTCAGGTCGGCGGGGAATCCGGGCCACGGGGCATCGTCGATCTTGGGTATGGCCCCGTCCATGTCCGAGACAACTTCCATTGCTTGACCGGCGGGTACGAATATGTCTTCACCACGGACGTCCACACGAATACCCAGCCGTTCGAACACGAGCAGGGTCATCCGCAGGTTGCGCGGCGTGGCGTTCTGGATCAGGATTTCGCTTTTCGTGGCGGCGGCCAGACCGATCAGCGACCCGATTTCGATGTGGTCGTTGGTGATGGTGTGTTCACAACCGTGGAGCTTTTTCACTCCTTCGATGGTAAGCACGTTGCTGCCGATCCCTGAAATCCGTGCGCCCATGGACACCAGCATTCGGCAGAGGCCCTGCACGTGTGGCTCGCAGGCGGCGTGGCTGATCACCGTTGTGCCTTCGGCCAGTACCGCCGCCAGAATGGCGTTTTCCGTGGCCATCACACTGGCTTCGTCCAGAAAAATGTCCTCGCCGCGGAGTTTTTTCGCTTCGATCGTGTAGAATTTGTGGTCGACCTCGATCCGGGCCCCCATCCGCTCGAGGGCCAGGATGTGCGTATCGAGCCGCCGCCGTCCGATCTTGTCGCCGCCCGGCGACGGCAGGCGGATTCTCCCGTGACGACCCAACATGCTGCCGGCAAAAAGAAAAGACCCCCTGATTTCCGACGCCATCGAGTGATCCGGTTCGTGGGTTCGAATGTCCCCCGCCTGCACCTTCCATTCATTGCTTCCCGTCTGCGAAACGTCCGCACCCAGATTCGCAGCGATCTCAAGCATCCTGTGCGCATCCGACACGGCGGGTACATTCTTGAGGACTACCGGTTCATCGGTCAACAGCGTTGCCGCGACCACAGGCAGGGCTTCGTTCTTGTTGCCTGCGGCCTCCCACGTGCCTTTCAGCGAATGTCCGCCCTCTACCAAAAATCGTTCCATCGTCACTGCTCCGGTTCCGTCACTTCGATTCCGTATGATAGTTGTCGATAACACCCACGATGACCGCCTGGATGGGGATCTTCTTATTGTCGAAGATGATCCGTGCCGAACCGCCCTCCCGCATGACCAGCACAAGGTCGCCGATACCGGCGTCCACTTCGTCCAGTGCCAGCAGGTCACCACCGATGAGTTTCCGGTCCAGGTCCACGGGCTGCACGACCAGGATCTTGTGGCCTTCGAGGTGTTCGTTCTTGTGGGTGCTCACCACGGAGCCTGTGACCCGGCAGATGGTCATAGACGTTCCTCAACTTGCCAGATCAAGCGGAAGATCACTGATATCGCGTAATCGCTTACCATCAACAAGCATCTCCAACATATCTGTAACTGTTTCGTTTTTCAGTTCGTGAGCAACTTCAAGAAGCTCTCTCAAGTCAAAATGATAAACGCAGTCTATGTCGCCAGTTCCCAACGCAACAGATGCTATCCTCTGAGGGTACGGTTCAGCGGTCACGATTACTATGTGCGGTGTATGTCCTTTTCGGTTTCGAATGAGATTGAGGCCCTCCGTCCTGGCGTTCTGGGAACGATCACTTCGAATGGTCCATTTACACGAAATACTTGCATGCAAAATGAGCTTGCTGGAATTGGCTGATCGGATCGGGGTCAGCGTAGCCGCCTCTCTTCCGATCACTACCCGTTTCTTCCTGTTGATTTCGCTGTCGGGAACCGGTAGTCGGCCTATCACGATATCGGGACTGATAAGGTAATCCCCCAGTGTTGCCCGAAGCTGTCGATTCGATTGAAGTGCTTCGGACACGAGGGCCAGGTGCTCGTATTGCTCGAAA
>JBBIJR010000044.1:0-29517 GCA_037445875.1 Bacteroidota bacterium
ATTCATGGGGTGGCATTCCACAGCGGTAGAATATATGCAGCGTGGAGCAAAATGGAAATGAAAATATCAGGTAGACTGTTTTGACGGTAAGCCCGTCACACGCTTCAGTCCGTCATTTTGTGCGTCGTTGATCGCACTGTATGTTGTTGTGTTCTCACGCGTTACTCGATTGATTCGTTGGCATGGTACTTGAGAAGAGTTCGACTATCTCGTTGGAACTCCCTGATCGAAGCATTGTTGTTGATTTGAATTTGAAATGGTCGTCGAGTGAACCGCCAGAGAAGGATTCTGATAGCCGGAGTAACGGGCTTTCTGGGACGTGCCCTGGCCGCCCTGTGGCCGTCCAATGACAGCGTTTACGGGGTTTCGAAAAGCGGGGCCGGACCGGTCGGCAGCCGCGTTGATCTGAGTCGGTTTGAAGAAGCGCGGCACGTCGTCTCGGAAATCCAGCCGGACGTGATTGTGCACCTCGTAGGCCGCCGCAGCGGATCGGAACAGGAGCTCTATGCGGACAACGTCATGCCGTTCAAGAATGTGCTCGAGAGCATCCGGATTCTGAAAACATCTTCATTTCGGCCCCCACTGATTATTCTCGCCTGTTCCAGTGCCGTATACGCTCAGACGGACAACGGTCCGATCTGCGAAGACGCTCCGGCTCGACCCGCCAACTCCTACGGAAGGACGAAGCTGCTCAACTTCAAGCTCGCCGAACACTACGCACAGCATTACGGCGTTCCGATTCGTGTGCTCCGGTTTTTCAATCTGTGCGGTCCAGGGCAGTCTCAGCAGTACGTCGTTTCGCACTTCTGTAATCAGGTCGCACACATGATGGTTGACCGGGAAGAACCGTTCCTTCTGCATACCCGGGGACTTCACCATGTGAGAGACTTCCTGAATGTGAGAGATGCCGCCCGGGCAATTGTTGGATTGGTTGCTCACGAAACCGGACCGGGTCCGAAACTGGCTGTGTTCAATGTGTGCTCCCAACGCCCGATCCGTATTGGGTATCTCGCCTCTCTGCTGAAACGGTTGTCCAAGGTTGATTTCCAGATAGAGGAATCGCTGGCCCATCCCGACAACGGAGAGGTTCGCGCTCAATTCGGCTCTTATCAAAAACTGAAAAGACACTGTGGTTGGGCTCCCACGATTTCGTTTGAACGTTCGGTTGCCGATACTCTGCAGTATTGGTTGGACCGCTACAGAGCCAGTTAATCCAAACATATCTTGCAGGCAAGAACACGACGTCATAACGCCGATCGACTCGTTATGTATTGCCGAGTACGTGGGGAGAACCGGATCATCACGCCTTGCATTTCGTTCTCCCTTTTTCTATACTCCGTGCTGAATTGAACATCCGGAGTACCCAGAAAACACGAATGGCGGACAAGACCGAACAACATGCGGCGAGGTACGACTTCGCGGAGATCGAGGCAAAGTGGCAGCGGTACTGGGAAGAGCATAAGACGTTCCGCGCCGTCGAGGATCCTTCGTTTCCGAAAGAAAAGCGTTTCTACGTACTGGACATGTTCCCCTACCCCTCCGGCGCAGGCTTGCACGTCGGGCATCCGGAAGGCTACACCGCCACAGACATCATCGCCCGTTACAAGCGCATGAAGGGATTCAACGTCCTGCACCCGATGGGTTGGGACGCGTTCGGTCTGCCGGCGGAACAGTACGCCGTGAAGACCGGCGTGCATCCTGCGGTCACGACCAGGGAAAACGTCGATACGTTCCGACGCCAGCTCAAGACGTTCGGATTCTCCTACGACTGGGACCGCGAGGTCAATACGACCGATCCTCAGTATTTTCGCTGGACACAGTGGATCTTCTTGCAACTGTTCAAGAAGGGACTCGCCTACATCGCGGAAGTTCCCGTGAACTGGTGTCCGGAGCTCGGCACCGTGCTCGCCAACGAAGAAGTGCCCGAGCAGATCGAGAAGGGTTTCACGGTCGTCCGGCGCCCGATGCGGCAGTGGATGCTCAGGATCACGGCGTACGCCGAGCGCCTGCTCAACGATCTCGAAATCGTGGACTGGCCCGAGAGCATCAAGGAAATGCAACGCAACTGGATCGGCAAAAGCGAAGGCGCGGAGATCGATTTCCCCGTCGAGGGTCAGAACGAGAAGATCCGCGTTTTCACCACGCGTCCCGATACGGTGTTCGGGGCAACCTACATGGTGCTCGCGCCGGAACACCCGCTCGTGGAACGTGTCACGACCGCCGCTCAGCGCGAAAGCGTCGAAGCGTACGCTCGACAGGCCGCGCGGAAGAGCGACCTCGAGCGGTTGGAACTCGCCAAAGAAAAGACCGGCGTGTGGACCGGCTCGTTCGCCATCAATCCCGCCAACGATCGGAAGATCCCGATATGGATTGCCGACTACGTTTTGGTCTCGTACGGCACGGGCGCCATCATGGCCGTGCCGGGCCAGGACGAGCGCGATTGGGAGTTTGCAGAGGAGTTCAACCTCCCGATCGTTCGCACCGTGCAGCCCCCGGCCGACTTCGACGGAAAGGCCTATCTCGGCGACGGCCCGGCCATCAACAGCGGTTTTCTCGACGGCCTCCGCATGGACGACGCCGCGAAAAAGATCATCGACTGGCTTGAATCAAAGAAACTGGGCCAGCGCAAGGTCAACTACAAGCTCCGCGACTGGCTGTTTTCCCGTCAGCGCTACTGGGGTGAGCCCTTCCCGATCCTGCATCTGGAGGACGGAACCATCCGCCCTCTCGACGAATCGGAATTGCCGCTGCTCCTGCCGGAGGTAAAATCGTACAAGCCCGCCGGCACGGGCGAATCCCCGCTCGCTTCGATGGACGAGTGGCTGTATGTGACCGACCGGTCGAGCGGACGGAAGGCCAGGCGCGAGACCAACACGATGCCTCAATGGGCGGGCTCGTGCTGGTACTATTTGCGTTTCATCGATCCCCGCAACGACAAGGAATTCTGCAACACAGAGAAAGAGCGTTACTGGATGCCGGTCGACCTCTATGTCGGCGGGGCCGAGCACGCCGTGCTTCACCTGATGTACGCGCGCTTCTGGCACAAGGTGCTCTTCGATCTCGGATTCGTATCGACACCGGAACCTTTCATGAAGCTCGTGAACCAGGGCATCATCCTGGGCGAAGACTCGCAAAAAATGTCCAAGTCCCGCGGCAACGTCATCAATCCCGACGATATCATACGCGATTACGGAGCCGACGCGATCCGGCTGTACGAAATGTTCATGGGCCCGCTCACGCAGACCAAACCCTGGAGCACGCGCGGTGTGGAGGGCGTGGCGCGGTTCCTTCAGCGCGCGTGGCGCCTCTACATCGACTCGGACGATCGCCTCAGCCCGGCCGTGCAGGACGTGGAGCCGACGCCGGACCAGTGGCGGATACTGCACAAGACGATCCGAAAAGTGTCCGAGGATATCGAGTCGCTCTCGTTCAACACGGCCATCGCGCAGATGATGATCTTCGTCAACGAACTGACCGGCATCATGGTCCGGCCGCGGAGAGTCCTGGAGCCCTTTGTTCTCGTGATGGCCCCGTTTGCGCCGCACCTGGCGGAGGAACTCTGGCAGCGCCTCGGACACGGCAGGACGCTGGCCTGCGAGGCCTTTCCGGAATACGAGGAGCGATGGACCGTGGATGAGGAAGTGACGATCGTGCTCCAGGTCAACGGCAAAGTGCGCGACCGAGTGACGGTTCGTAAGGGGGAGGACGGCGCGGTCCTGCAGGGGCTGGCCCTCGACAAACTGCAGAAATGGACGGACGGTAAATCGATCGTCAAGGTCGTCGTCGTTCCTGACAAACTGGTCAACGTAGTGGTCCAAGGATGAAGCGAGCACCGATTGTACTGTTCGGCGCCGTTCTCCTGTTCGCCGCCTGTGGACAGAAGAAGATC
Source organism: Bacteroidota bacterium (assembly GCA_037445875.1). GTDB lineage: Bacteria > CLD3 > CLD3 > SB21 > SB21 > JBBIJR01. The sequence continues at coordinate 3,890 of JBBIJR010000044.1, forward strand.
GAATCGCCTGCGCTCGATGTACCCGTACAGCCGATCCAACACGACCAGCCGCTGATCGACGGCAGGAACCTCGACTCGCTGGCCGCTATGCCGTACGAACCCCGTTTGCTGGCGTTCTCGATCGAACTCGGCCATCGCAGCGCCGACTTCAACAAACGTCTCGGCCTGATGATCGCCTCGATCACGCCCGACGCGACCTGGAAAGAAGTCGTGCAATTTCGTACGTCCGGAGAGAATTACCGGTCCGCGAGACGGCATAACATCGGCTACCTGGACAGCCTGGAAGCGCTGGTGGCCAACCCACCGGCCCGATTCAAGCCTTACCACACCGGCCTGTCCGCGTCTTTCGAGCGCCTCAAGGCCAATTACAACGTGCTTGATCGGTATGATCGGTTCTCCACGATGTCCGCCATCCTCGACACCGTACTCGCCAACGAGCTGTTCATCAATCGCACGTTGAACGAATTCCGTACATTCCTTGAGCAAGAAAACAACCGACCCGGATTTCCGTGATCCTTCTGCGAGAGGCACGTTGTGAAAATTCTTGAACAAGCCCTGTCTCGCCGGGACATCAAGCAGCAATATCTGAATTACTTCAGTACGATGACCAAGGCGGTCGTGGACATCGAACGGGAGTCGATGGCCATCGATGCGCCCCTTCACGCGGATCTCGAACTCCTGTTGATCGAACAAGGAGCGTCGCAAAATGACCTGTGGGGCATCAATCTCTATCCCGACAAGGAGGGCGAATCATTCGTCGAATTCACGGCCTTGATCAACATCAGGCCTCATCAGAACAATTTCACGATGGATATTGGCGATGAGCGAGTCCGGAAGCGTATCGGGGACATCGTTCGGCGGTGGGTCATTGACGCTTAGACAGCACAAGGGCCTCACGCCGGAACGCTGGGACAGCTTTCCTTTTTACCAGCAGCTGCTGATGATCGCCAACGAACTGAACCGCGCTCGGCACTGGATCGAGTATTCCGATTCCGAGGAATCGCGGCTGTGTCTGGAGAGAGCTCTTGAACTGATCGTCCTCACGATCCTTACGCTTCGAGACCGCACTCGCCTGCGGGAACTGCTGATTGCGAAGGAGTATCTCTGCTATCTTCATTCCTCGGGGTCCGACACCCGGGCCACGACCGACCTGATGCATGCCGTGGTATCGCTTGACCCCCGGGCTTTCAACATGCTGACACCGCCGTGAAAAACAAAAAGCTCCCGGACCGATGGGGATCCGGGAGCTTTTCGGAACCTCGCCGTTCGGAGTTACTTCTTTACGGACACCACCTTCAGTTTTTCGCCTTTGGCGATCCGGTCTTCGATGTCCTTGCCGCCCTTCTCCACACTGCACGTCGAGAACACACCGTCTTCTTCCGTCTTGGTGACGGCCAGCTTGCCGATGTCCGTGGTCTTGCGGACCATCTTCCCGCTCACTTCCACTTCCTTCACAATGTACACCTTGAACGCGTCACCCTTCTTGACGCCCAGATCCTTTCCGCACGTAATGCTGACGGAGGTCGCGCCTTCCTTCTTCTTGGTCTTCAGGACCTCAAAGATTTCTCCTTCCACCGGAAACGCATTCTTCAACCACTTACCGATGTTGTCTTCAGCCTCGTTCAGCGCCTTGTACGCCGCTTTGGAGGGACTGGATTCCACCATGTCCAGCAGCGACACACCGAACACGCTGGCCGCTTCCGTGCTTCCTTTGACGTCCTTGGTCGCGGTGATCTCCCCAGTTGAGACATCGATGATGCGAATCTGGAATTCTACAGTGGCCGAGTAACCGAGAAACTTTCCTTTATCATCGCTCTTGGGGTGGGCGGTCACTTGCTGCAGTTGACCCTGCGCAATGTACTGCGCGCCGAGCACGGCACCAAAGTTGACCGCCTTGTTCGGATCGAACAGGTCGGACATCTGGGCATCCTGTTCTTTAATGATCCTGTCGAGAGCGGTACGTTCGATGACGGTGAACCGTTTCAGTTTCACGAACTGGCCCACTACTTTCTGCGTGGTAGCCTCGGCGAACGCCTCCACCGCCGCAACGTCGGCAAACAGGGGCTCCGCCTGCTTCTCGTAGGTTACGCTTGACTTGTCCCAGGTGAGGGACTCTTTCTTTCCGAAATCCTCCGTCAACTTGACCGCATCGAACGGCAAGACGGCGACGCGTGCCTTTTCGGCATCAAAGCTCGCCTTACCCTGGGCCCGGAGTCCCGTCGTCACGAGACCGACGAGCGCCAGTGCGATCATTCCGTTAAGTAAGCAACGCATACCTTCCTCCTGTTGCATATTGGGGATGAGTTAGTTGTTTCGAACAAAGACTTTGCGGCCATGAACCTGCACGCGGTTTTCGGCAAACAATTGAATGGCGCGGAAATACGTGTCGTGTTCCAGCGTCAGGACTCTTTTCGCCAGAGAGTCGGTGGTATCGGTTTCGAGCACGGGGATGGCCCGCTGCAGCACCACCGGCCCGTGGTCGTATTCCTCATCCACCAGGTGCACGGTAACTCCGGTGATTTTGGCGCCGTACTCGATGACCGCGCGGTGAACGTGGTGCCCGAACATGCCCTTGCCTCCAAAGGCGGGCAGCAGGGCCGGGTGAATATTGAGCACACGGTGCGGGAAGGCCTGCAGGAGCGGCCGCCCGACCTTCTTGAGGTACCCGGCCAGCACGATGAGCTGTGCGTCGTTTCTCCGCAGCGTGCCGATAAAGGCGTCGTAAAAAGCTTCCCGGGTTTCGAATTGATCGCTGGTGATCACGGAACACGGCAAGTCCTTCTGCCGGGCCAACTCCAGCACGCCGGCCTGGGGGTTGTTGGTGATGATAACGCCGATCCGGGCGTCCAGTTTGTGTTCCTCGATGGCCTGCTGGATGGCAGCGCAGTTGGAGCCTTTTCCGGACGCAAGCACGCCCAGAACGATTCCGGACATGGGATACGGCAGTTGAGTCTGAGATAAATCGCGCAGTAATTTAGAACAGTGGGGCTAGTTGTTCAAGCCCAAAAAAATAAAAGTCTCCCCACCCGGCGGCGGGGAGACGGCGATTTCGTTGCTCTTTACCTATTACGAAGCGGGGACGAAATCGTTAGCCTTTTCTGACGGCATCCTTCAGCGCCTTGCCGGCTCTGAACTTGGGCACGCGGCTGGCCGGGATCTTCAGCGTGGCACCGGTCTGAGGATTGCGGCCCATGCGGGCTTTCCTCTTGCCGGTTGCGAACGTTCCGAAACCGACGAGCGTAACGGTCTTTCCCTTCTTCAGGGAACCGCTTACCGACTCCACAAACGCGTCGAGGGCTTTCTCCGCCTTCGTCTTGGGGATATCGGCGTCCTTGGCCATCTTGGCGACAAGCTCGGCCTTGGTCATGTTCAGGACTCCTTCATTTGGTTAAGGCGAGCAGCGTAACCTACTTTCTTACGTGCTCTTTCTAACACCTTCCTGCGGATACCATCGCTTGTCAAAGAACCACAACCTCCGATCGCTTGCCCGGTCAGGCTTTCCGGCCATGGTTCCCGGAAAACCAGTCGCATCAATATACGGCGGGGGGTATCGAAAGTCAAGCGGTATTTGCGGGAAACGCTGATTTTATGGGGTTTTGCGGGTACCCCCCCTGTCGGGCCCGCATTCTTAGGGCGATTGCGGAGAGTGCCCTATCGAGAAAAGCCCGACCGCTAGGATGGCCGCCGTTTCCGCCCTCAGCCGGCGCGGCCCGAAGCGCAGGATGTGAAATCCGTGCTCCCGCGCCAGCCGCGTTTCCTCATCCGTGAAACCGCCTTCAGGTCCGACAACGGCCAGCCAGCGGCTTCCACGCTCCGGTGGGGCGACCTCGCGGTAAAACCGGTCCCAGTCCTTTTCTCCGCGTTCATGAAAGAGCACGCGGCCCGCATACGAGGAAGCATGCTCCACCAGGTTCTTGAACGACACAGCCTCGCCGATTTCCGGCAGGACCGAACGTCCGGCCTGCTTCATGGCTTCCACTGCGATTTTGTACCACCGCCTCTCCTTGGCGGCGCCCTTGTCCACCACACAGCGCGTGGAATGAACCGGCAGAATCCGCGTCACCCCCAACTCCGTGGTCTTCTGGACGACCAGATCGAAGTGATCGTTCTTGATCAGCGCCGGCGCAATCGTGAGCTCAAACGGCCACTCGTTGGGACGCTCGCGGTGGGCGTCGATCCGGCACTCGGCCTCGGCGGTCCCAAACCGCTCCAGCGAGACCGCATACTCATTACCGAGACCGTCCACGACGAAGAACCCGTCCCCTTCTTTTTTCCTGAGCACGGTGCGGCAATGATGGGCCTCTTCGTCCCTGAGCATCAACAGGCCCCGGACCTGATCCACATCCCGCGGATGCACAAAGAAATATTGATTGTCGCGCACCACGCTCAGTTCTGCACCTGGACGGAATCGGCACCCGACCCCCCAAGAATCTCATCGGCATCCTTCCCGAGATGTTCGAGTTCGAATTCCACCGACGGCACCAACTCGTGATCGGGATACTTGGCCAGAAAGGTCCTATAGAATTCGCGGCCCGCATCCAGCTTGTCCAGGTAGTTGGAATACACGAATCCAAGCATGAAGTAAGCCTGGGAAGTGCCAGCGCTGTCCGGATACAACTCGATCACTTTCTCAAACGATCGGATCGCGGTCTCATACTCATGAAACTGATCGGCGTAGATCTTTCCCAGGGACAGCCAGGCCTGTATCGAACGGCCGTCATCGGGATGGTTCCGGACCAGAAATTCGAAACAATCCACCGCATGCTGAGGCTTCTCCGCCTCCAGGTAAGCCGAGCCCTTTTCAAAGAGCTGCGCGGCCGTCAGCGCCGACAGATTCTCCTGGACGGGTACCGCCTCTTCCGCGATAGTGAGCCGGCTTCCGGACGATTGACAGGCGGCGAACAACAGACACACAAGAACAAGATTCTTCATACATGAGTCTCCGTTTACTGTTCGGATCAAAGTTTTTGTGCCAGTCTCAGGTATACCGTCGGGCGGTGATTGCGGGTGGACAGGCCCGTTTTTAAAGGCCAGGCGCACTCCAGGCGCACCCAATCCGCCAGGGCAAGTCCGGCCCCGGCATCCGCCTTGAAATCACGGAGCCGCGTTCCCCCAAAGCCGGCAAACGGTGCGTCCTCTTTTTCTCGCCACACATTTCCGCCGTCGGCAAATAACAGCAGATCGAATTTCGAAAAGATCGCTTTGAGCCCCCAGATCGTTGCCAGCGGCGTCCTGGGTAGGAATGACCCGTTGAACAGGTAGTCCGCGGAGAGGCGCACCATCCGGTTCCCATCGGGAAATTCCCGGTACTCGTATCCGCGGAGAGTGGCATATCCGCCCTGGTCAAACAGGAATTGATCGGCCGGCAACGCCCCTGTCGATGTCCGCCCTTCAAACGAACCCACCTCAAGGGAGACCACCATGCGTTGGCGGGCAGAGACCTTCTGGTATCGTTTGAACGTCAACTCGACCCGGTGATAGGAAAAATCCGAAGACGCCGGACCGTGTAGAAGCGTGGCGTTTACGTATCGGCCCCGGAAATACCACGCCGACACAAAGGCCAGCGGAGACGGCCGGTAGTCGATCTCGTATTCCAGTCCGACCGTATAGTCGTCACCTTCGCTCACGGTCGGATTGGGTGCAAATTGTTTTCTTCCATCGATCGTCTCGGCACCCCAGTTCAACAGACTAAAGTCCGTGTGGTTTTCGAGTGAACGGTATCGTTGCAGCGCGGAAAAGACCGCGAAACGGTAGATACCGTTGAACAGTGCCCCGATCTTCAATTCCCCTCCGCGGGCCTCAAAAAAATTGTAGTAATCGTTCTTGAAAAACAAAGCGGAGACGGAGTTCTGCCATTCGCGTATCACGTGCGTGTCGTTGGTTTGCGTTCGATGGAATCCGGAAACGCTCACCGTATACTCATGGTTACCTCGCTCGAAATTCCGGCGAAGAGTTCCTTCGTATCGGGGATACCGGCCCGCGGTCCCATAACCGCCTCGTGCATGAAGCGTCAGATGCTCCGAAAAATAGTAATTGGCGGCCAGGCCGAGGAACGGGCCGTCGGCTTTGTTGTACCGCATCCATGGAGCCAGGTTGAACCGGTCGGCCTTTTCGTACAGGTAGAAGTTGTACTGCGCGGCTCCAGGTGCGCAGCAGAGGAGGATCAAAAGGACAAGGGCAACGAATTTCATGCACGCTCCGGTCAAACAAAAAGACCCGTCCATGCGGGGAACGGGTTTTTAACGCGCTGCTCAGGTAGGACTCGAACCTACAACCCATCGGTTAACAGCCGATTGCTCTGCCATTGAGCTACTGAGCAAAGTATCCACAAGACGGCGACCAAAGTATCCGAACAAGCATAAAAAGTCAAGGTCTTTTTGGGTCCGTAGAGGCGTACGAATCACCGTACGCCTCCCGTCGGACCGAGCCCAGCGGCTAGTTGAGCGTGATTACAACGTTGTCCATGGCCCAGTTATCGAAACCGCTTCCGCTGTGGGTTATTTGGAGCCACTGGAACCGCGTAGAGGTCGAATAGGCATCCGGTGGAATCGTGGCCTGGATGGACGTGAAACTCGCATAGCCACCAACCGAATACGTCCCCATCGTGAACCAGTCGATACCGTTCGTCGAGTACAGCAGCCACACATCTTCTCCGGGGTCTGCCGTCTCGCAAGGGGCCGAAGAGGTGCCGAATTTGAATGCAAACGAGACCGTACCCCCGGCGGATGCATTGAGGTTCTTCGTCACAGCCGAGCGGGTTCCGCTTTCATTGAACCACAGCGCCAACCCCGATACCGACCCGCAGTTGGTCGATGCAGAACCTCCGCTGATGGAGGTCCACTGGGAGAAATCAATGCCCGGATCGAAATCATCCGAAAGCCCCGCCGAAGCCGTCGTACTCGATGTCCTGAACGTGAACGAATGCGGCGTAATCGGATCGCCCAGTTGATTGGTGAGCGTCGCACCGATCGTCACCGTGTACTGCGTTTGAGTGGCCATGTTGGAGGTCGGAATGAACGAGAAATCCGTCGAACCCTGCGAAAACACAAAGACGCCCGCCACGGCCGGCGCAATGCTGAACGAATTGCGAATGGTGGACGTATCGAGCACCTGATCGGTCAAGATCGTTATGCCGGCATTGATCGGCACGCCCGTGTCGCCGTCGGCCGGACTCGTACTCGTGACCGACCATACAATGCGAGGCTCTGTGGTGAACACCAGCGAATAATCCCGCTGGACCTTGTTTTGTGTGCTCTTGACGCCTTTCAGGTTGACCGTATACGTCGTCGCGGGCTGCAGGTTCTGTGCCGGATCTATATACAGGAAATTTGCACCCGCAAATTTCTGGATGGTGAACGCGATGGAAGGAGTCACGGTGATCACGGCATTTGCCACGGATCCCGTATCGATCAAGGCATTGTAGTACACAACACCTGTGCTGTTCCGCGGAACCTGAATGGCGCCGTTCGCGGGGGCCGTTGACGTGATCCGGAACGGTTCCGTTCGAAACGTGAACGTCGTCTCCGGCAGCACATTATTATACAGGTCGCGAACGTTGCTGACCGTCACCGTGTAGACTGTATCCAGCATCAGGTTGCCCGACGGAAAGAAGGCGATGGTCCGATCGAAGATGGACTCGAAGCCTGCCGCGGCGGGCTGCAGTTCGATGTCTCCGGAAGCGACATCGACGTTGTACTCGACCATGACGTCCGTGGACGGGGACACTTCCGCCGCACCCGGATCCGGCTCGGTGGCGACGATCCGGACGGCTTCGGTCTTGAACGTCCCGCTCACGTCCGCCGCCAGCGTCTGGCCTGCGGCACTGCGAAGCGAACGGTCAACGGTGTAGCGATATGTCCCGTTCTGGCCGAAGATCGTTGTGGCATAGTAATAGACCTTCGTGTTGTCCACATCGATGTCGGCCACAAACGTCAACGAGGGATTCGTTGTGACCATCCCTGCGACGGACGCCGGGTCCACTTCGTCGTTCAACCACACGTAAATCATGTTGGATTGAGGCGATACGATGCTGCCGTCTTCGGGATATATCTCCCCCACGCGGAATCGCGGTTCCGGTGTGAACGCAAGTTCCACGGATCCGTCGAGCTCATGACCAAAAACATCCCTGAGGTCGTTCCCGGGGATCGTCAACGTGTATTCCTGCCCGACGTTGAACAACAACGGCCGGAAATCGTCCCGGCGACCCAGTTCGATCACGAGGATGCTGTTGTCCGTTTGGGCCGCAGCACCCGTTTCTGAGCCCTTCTTCAGTTCCTTGATCGATTTCCCCACGGACGACAGACCCGCTTCGAAACCTCTGCGGCGCTGCAGGTCGACAAGGGCCCCCGCGATGCCGTCCTTCTTCCCGGACGGAACGCCGCCGGCCTCGAAGAATGTACCCAGCAGAAACACCGATTCGATGCGCAGATGGTCGTCGGGTGTCAGCGTCCACCGGTCATACAACTCGAGATCATCGACGATCGCCACCCAGTCCGGGTCGAGGTCATTGCTGAACCTGAGAAATAGGTAGGGACTGTTGAATACGTCGGCGCCGCGTTGGCCGCTGGACGGGGAACTCGAGACCAGCTTGAACGTGCGATTGGGATCGTTCCCTTCATCACCACCGACGTCGTCTTCGCAACCTCCGGGCAACAGTGCGGCACAGACACCGGCGACGATGAGCATCAGCCATCGCCGCCAGATCGAGACAGAACTTCTCCTGGTACGCATGGTACTTCTCCTCGTTGAGTGAAAAGGGGACAAACGTGGACAGGGTAACAACAGGTCGATAGAGTATTATGCAGGCTTCGGTAACCACAACCACCCCCGTGGTATCCGGTTGGGACCTTGAAAGACCGCGGAAATGTATCGCTTTCCGGCGTACTCCGCAAGGAGGGTCCGTAGAATCAGCTTTCGTGAGTCAGAGCTTACCTTCGCCGTTGACCGACCAGGACCGCGGGTCGGTGAGTTCGCCCGTGCAAGCGGCGACGCCGGCAACGAAAGGCGAAACCAGGTACACGTCACCTCCGCCGCCCATGCGTCCGCTGAAGTTGCGGTTGCTGGTCGATGCGGTCACCGTTCCATTGACGGAAATGCCCGGACCGTTTCCGATACACGACCCGCATCCCGGTTCGGTGACGATCGCGCCGAATTCTCTGAACCGGCGGATCAGGCCTTCCCGTTCTGCATCTTCGAACACCTGATGGCTGCTGGGAGTGACGATCATGTTCACGCGACCGAGCTTTCGATGCCCCCGAATGGCCAGTGCGACCTGCCGGAGATCTTCCAGCGAAGCTCCCGTGCAGGACACGACGACGACGTTGTCCACGCGCTGGCCCAGGACGGCCGTGATCGGCTGACGGTTGCGGCTGTCGCCGGGCGTGGCCACCGTGACCGGCACGTCCTCCAGCCGCAGCCGGTAGACGGATTCGAAGGCTGCCCCTTCGTCCGAATAAACCAGACGGCGCCGAACTTCAGATTCGTTCATGCCCCGGCGCTCCACGAGGAACCGTACGATGGCATCGTTGGGCTCGACCACCCCCGTCGTGGCGCTGCCTTCGACGGTCATGTTGGTGAGCACGGACAACTCGTCCACGGTAAACCGCTCGAGCGCCGGCCCGCCGAACTGCATGATCGCCGTGTCCCCCGGCTCCTTTTTCCATTGCTGTTCACGGAAATAGGGATCTCCGATGATATGCAGAATGATATCTTTGGGAGTCACCAGCCTCAGCGGGTCCTCTCCTTCGATGACGACACGCACCGTTTTCGGCACCGTGACCGGTATCATTCCTGTTCGAAGCCCCATGGCAATGGCCGTCGAGCCGAGACCGTATGCAAAGCAGTTGAGCACGCCCGCCGTCGGTGTGTGGGAATCGGTCAGCGCAACGACCTGTCCGGGCAGTGCATACTGCTCGACTACCAGCCGGTGACAGACGCCGGCAGGAAGGGTTCCTCCGGGACCGTGCACCGGGATGTCCATTTCTTCGCAGAACCGGGTTAGTTCACCCGCCAGGTTCCGGGCAGAGGTAAGACGCTTCGACTTGACGTCCATGGGAACGGTCTCGTGATCGATGAGGACGAAGTGGTCGTTGAAGCCGCGGATGGTCACATCGGGAGATACCGGCGTGTCGCCGAAGGTCCGGCGGTACAGGCTGCGAACGTGACCGCCCGTGTATTCGTGCATGCCGAGAAAGTCAGCATGTACAAAGAGCTGTTCGCCCGGCTTCACGGCATCCAAACCCCGATGCTGCCCGTCGTCCGTCGTCACCGCCGCACCCGAGAGGATCTTTTCGGCGATGGTCATCGGAACCTTCCGACGGTTCTTGTTGCTGTACGGCAGCTTCGCTTGCCCTCGGAGGAGCGCGTTACCGAATTCGAGTAAGCCGCCCCCGAAGAATATCGTCTTGTGCAGGGGCGAAAGGCTGCGCTCCATCAGGGCATCGAGATCGACCGTTTCGCCGGCCAAGAGGCGGTCAACTACTTCCATCTCGGTCGTGAAATAGAGACGGTCGAAGGTCATGTTCTCCCGAAAGATCCGCTCGAGGCTCCGGGCAATCACCAATTCGATGCCTGCTCCCCGATGGGCCACGACCGCCACTTCCCTCGAGGAGCCGCTGCCGTAACTCTCACCGCCGACCACGACGGCAAAGTTACCGCGGCGGACATCGCCTTCCCGGATGACGTCGCCTTTGCCTACAAGAAAGTGCGGGCCAAGAATGTCTTCGGTATACCCCAACGTGCACGCCGCGCCGTTGATGATCGTGTCGGTACTGACTCCGAACGCGAGCGGCTGGCCCCGATAGGTAAACGAACGTCCCTCGATCTGGTCGCGTACCAGCGCCGGATCCTCTGTGTAGTAGAATACGCGCCGATCCCCCAACTTGAACGGTTTCACACAGTCTTCCTTTTGTCCGTCAAATCCGGAGAGGTGATGAGCAATGAACTAAGATCGGCCATCGGGCCGACGCAAAGAAGGCGGACTATTCGCCGCGACGCTTGGCCGCCGCATACACATCCAGACCTGCTTGAACGTCTTCCCACCCGAGTCGTATTCGTTCGTTGACCTGCCACTGCAAAGGTATGCCGTACGAACCTTTCTTCGTAACCACCTTCGGATTCTTCTTCTCGATCAGGACGAGCGTCGTGCCCAATGCCTCAACGTTGTTCACCAGATCCTTCTGGCTGTAGTACCGTCGCAAGACGTTCTCGGCGTACACCTGCATGATCCAGGCCACTTCCGTCCGAATGTTGGTCGTTTCCGTTGTGTAGTATCCCGTATTGATCTGATTGATCATCCGGTTTTTCCTCTCGGCAAGCGCCTTCTCCATGCGCTTCTTCTCTTGAGCGCGTTGTTCCTCCAGCAATTTCGCCTGCACGAGCGAGTCCACATTGAGGGTGGTATCCCGCGGAACCACGAGCGGCCGGTCTACCACGGGCGGTGGTTCATACATCAGCGCCCGAATGACCACGACCGATACAACGACAACGGCCAATATCACGCTTCCGATGAGCACGCGGCGTTCCCGAAGTGTGAGTCCGGACCGGCTGCCCCAGTACCGCGACTCCTGGAATCCCCAGCTTTCGGGGGCCGTTCGCCACGAGTTGAAAACCCTGCGCTTCTTAAACCAAATGCGGTAGTTCTCCGGCAGGCGGTACACAAAATCGCGTTTGGCATCCAGGAACATCTGATCGCGATGGCGTCTCGCCTCCGCCTCCTGCTCGGGAGTGATGCCCGACTCCTTGATCCGCTCGTAGTATTCCATCTCGATTTCGGAGAGCAGATTCTTGTATGAACTAAGGGCTTCTTTGAATGCGCGGTTGTCACACCCGAGGTACTTCTCAAGGCCACCCAGATCGAGGCTCTCCTTCTTGGCCCGCCACCACTCCTTGAAGCGTGTAAAAACAGGAGTTTCGGTGAGCTGCCCCGCCTCTTCTGCCAGATCCTTGTTCGGCTCGTTCTGTTCCATGAGTATGCACTCCTCCGTGGAATTCAACTCGCTGCCTCTAATATACTAAAAAAGTTCGCCTTGTGCCAAGTCATTTCTGTACATCAGCCGACCATCAGGTTCTCTTCCGGGTAGGTCTCCTCTTGTCTGGATCGCCCCTCGCTGGCCACCGCGAAGGCAATGGACAGGGTTCCGACGCGTCCCAGGAACATGCACGCCATGATGACGGTCCTGCCCGCTTCGGAAAGTTCGCCGGTAATACCTCGGCTGAGACCCACCGTGGCAAAAGCGGACACCACTTCGAAGACCACGTCGTGGATGGGGAGGGTCGGATCGGTCAAGGACAAGGTGAACACGGCGAGAAAGATGGCCGTCACCGCGAACGTGACGACCATGAGCGCACGCACGATAGCGACCGCTGGAAGTTGCCGCCTGAAAATACGGATGCGGTCCTGTCCGCGCAGATTGCCGAACGACGAAACGAGCATGATGCCGAACGTTGTCGTCTTGATCCCGCCTCCGGTGGAACCCGGCGAGGCCCCGATGAACATAAGAAAGACCATCACAATGAAAGCCGACATACCCAACGTGTCGATGGGGATGGTATTGAACCCGGCCGTGCGGGCCGTGATGGCTTGGAATACCGCGTGATGGGTCTTCTCGACGGCCGATAGGCCCGCCAGCACGTGGCCGGTTTCCAGCGCCAGCAGCACAACGACTCCCGACGCAATCAATATGACCGTCAGGATCAGGACAAATCGCGATTGCACGGAAAGCTCGTCCCGGTAGCGATCGAGCATTTCACGGATCGTATGAAATCGTTTTGCCGATTCCCCGTCCGGTACTCCGCCTTCCTTCCTGGCGAACAGCCGTGCCGGCAACGCTTTCCAGAAAGAGTCCCATATCAGCCTGACGCGGACCATCGGCCGGCTCACGAGACGGTGGAAGGCCACGCTGAATACGTTTCGGATGACGGTAAAGCCGAGACCGCCCGCCACGATCAATCCGGCGACGGAGTACTTGCTGGCCCAGCCTAGTTCCTCCCTCGCCAGACTGTCCGGCCAGAGGGCGAAACCTGCGTTGCAGAAAGCGGAGACGGCGTGAAAGGCCGCATAGTAGGCCCGCTGCCAGACGCTGTCCCAGACCATGGCGCTCCACCGCGGCCCCCAGGATTCGAAGAGCACGACGGCACCGGCAATCTCGCAGAAGAAGGTGATAAAGAATATCTGCCGCAGCGTCTTACCGGCCTCATCGAACGATTCGGCGTTCAACACGTCCCGGACGAGAACACGTTCGCGAAACGTAACGCCGGAACTGAAGAACATCGCAAAGAACGTGGCGAACGTGATTACGCCGATGCCTCCGATCTGTATCAACAGGAGGATGACGATCTGGCCCGTCAACGTGAAGTGACTGCCCGTGTCCACAACGGTCAGGCCCGTGACGCACACAGCGCTCGTGGCCGTGAACAGTGCATCCATGAGACCGGTAGTCTTGCCCGGCGTGGTGCACCTGGGCATGGTCAGCAGGGCCGCGCCCAACAGGATCGCGATCAGGAAGCCCAGAACGATGCTCTGCGAGGGGTGGAACTTCAGCGCGGCGAACCGGCTGCTGTACTTTGCCAGACCGGCCAGGAAGCCGACGAACAGGTACAGCTGGGTGATGGCCAGGTAGACCTGTGTCAAGAGCCGGTAATCGATGGATCGCAAAAAAAGGTCGAGGCTTTCGATACCGAACCAGTTGAAGAAGAGCGCGTTCTGGGTGAGGATGGAGAGCGTCAGGAGCAGGTGGACCCACCGGCGTCGGAAATGCGATCGCAGAAAGAACCCGGAGCGGAACGTCACCGCCTGGGCCACGGCAACCGACAGCTTAAGGGCATAATCGAGGACAAACAGCCAGATGACGGTAAGGACCGTCGCGTCGATCCAGATCTCGAGTGCTTCCGGAAGGTAGAATCCGTACGCCGCAATCAACAGGCCGACGACGACGAAACTCACCAGAAAAATGGCCCGGTCGGACCACTCGGAAACGCGGAAGAGTTGGCGGCGAAGCCGCGCGGTTTCGCTGAACGGATTGGAATCCCGCTTGTCTTGAGACATGCGGCAGTTTAGGTGGCTACGAGGACTTTTTCAAGGATGTGTACGCCTGCTCGTACGTACGGAGCGTGCGTTCGTCGAAGCAAACAAAAACCAGTTCCTTGAGCCAGTCGGTATCCTTCAGCACTTCGAGGCACGTCGAAATGGCGATCGGGGCGGCCCGGTCGACGGGAAATCCGTACACGCCCGTACTGATCGAAGGGAACGCAACCGAGCGGACGCTGTGTTCCCGGGCAAGCTTAAGAGCATTGCGGTAGCAGGACGAGAGCAGATGTTCCTCGTCGTGACCGCCGCCGCGCCACACGGGCCCGACGGTGTGGATGACCCATCGGGCGGGCAGACGATAGCCTTTCGTGACCTTTGCCTCGCCCGTCGGGCAGCCGTTCAGCGTGCGGCATTCTTCGAGCAATTGCGGTCCCGCGGCCCGGTGGATCGCTCCGTCCACTCCGCCCCCGCCAAGCAGAGAGGTGTTGGCCGCGTTGACGATCGCATCGACTTTCTGCAGCGTGATGTCGCCCCGGAGGATGTGGATGGTGGTCATCGGAGCAACAACATCTTTCGCGTACGAACGTTGCCATCCATTTTTGACGTGTACAGATAGATTCCGCTCGCCAGATCGTGCCCGAAGTCAATATCAACTTGCTTCTCAAGTAAGTCGTACGGATAGACAAAATCGTTCGTTCGTGACACGAATACACCGTTGTTTGTGATATAGGAGAGGAATGCATTTCCGTTACGGTCGAACCCGGCAGAGGGGTCAATAGTATGCACACTTGATCCACCCTCGAATTCCGCTTCTTGCCATGAGCGGCCGCCATTCGTTGAAAAACTGTAACCGACTCGGGAAGTTTCGTCATTTCCCTCAGGGAAGTCGTTCCACGCAGCCAATACATAAATTGGTGGATCAGGACAGATTGCAATGGTTGTTTCTTTCTGCGGCTTGTTATTGCTTGATATCTGTACATTTTGGAATTGTGCTCTGGCCGAAAAAGTTATTGCCAACAATGTTATGCTCCCCACAATGGCTTTCATATTCGCTCCTTTCGTATAGAGGCTTAACGTACAAGACTTATCTTGCAGCACACTCCGCCGTCTTCAGTTTGAAAGCTGATCACATACACTCCACTGGCAACGGTTTTACCGGACGCGTCTCTGCCATCCCACACAACCCCATGACGTCCGGCCTGTGCAAGGCCGGAGACAAGGACTCGCACGCGCTGACCCAGCACATTGTATACGGCCAGTGTTACGTCCATCGTGCGCTCCAGTTCGTATTCGACCGTTACCGACGAATTGAACGGATTCGGAAAGCTGCGCACCAGGCGGAAAGATGCGGGGTGTTGGCGAGGCCTTGGTTTGTCCACTTCTGTAATCAAGTTCAGCAGGTAGAGCTCAACGCCGATCTCACAAGCCGAGACGACAATCCCACCTTTGGCGTCAACTCCTTCGGAGAATCCTGTTGGAAGTACTCCGCCAAAGAAACCGGGGCGTTCACGTTCGAAACATCATAGATTCCGGTGTAGTCCTCAGCCCAATAGACGAACGTCGAATCAGCAACCATGTCGATTCCAATGAAACTACCCCCGACGGTCCTCGGTGTCTCACCGATCACGATCGGATTCGCCGGATCGGATATAGAAAGCACTTTGAAGTCGTCCACCGCATCCGCAAACGCCAATGTGTCCTTCAGCGCAACTCCTCTGACGACACCGCCGTTCGGGAACGATCCAATCTCAAATGGAGATTGAGGAGAATGGAAGTCGACAACTCTCATCCCACCGTAGTCGGTAGCCAGCACAAAAAGACTGTCGTCAGATACATCGATTCCCAATGGGCTGAATTGGCTCAGGTAGACACCTACCTGCTGCAGGCTATCAACGTCGCTAACATCCACAACCGCCACAACACTGTCCACAGCACCACTCTGCACTTGTGTAACCAACAGGAGGTTACCTTTGATGGCTAGCTGGTTCTGATAATAAGTCTGAGAATAGGCAGCTATGCTGCGGTGATGTCCGCGAACCATTGTATTGATCGGATCGGAGATATCAATTGCCCACACGCCCCTTCCCGGATACTCCTGTCGATCTGACCACACAACCAGGTATGCGAAATCGCCAGACACCGCAACGTCACTTACCGGTCCGCCACCCATGGTCAAAGCGGGATTGGCGTTTCCTACCGCGATCGGACGAGTGGGATCGGAAATATCAAGAATCCACAGCCCTCCTCGGCCGCAAGCGGCAAAGACATACGGCTCCCGGATGACCACATCATACACCACTCCACCTGTCGGAACGAACGAAACTTCGCTCAGAACATCGCCGGTCTCGTGGAGAAGGATGGCACCGGCTTCGCACGTAGCGATCACCACGTCCCCTGACACTGCGATGTGCGGGGGCTCGCTGGAGTACGTCGCCACGGACGGCGTGAACTGGCTGATGATCTGGGGCTGTGTCGGGTCGGAGATATCCACGACGGTCAAACCGGAATCTTCCCTCATGGCGAACATATATGAACCCTTGACGGCAAGTGAACTACCGGGACTGAAGTTGCCCGTCCCAAGGAGAACGGGATTGAGCGGATCGGCTATACTATATATCTTCAAGTAGAAAGCCCACGCATCGATTAGAAGTGTATCCGCAACAAGAAGGGCACTGCCATAGACGTCGGGAGGGTTGAACGCTACCGGATTATCCGGATCGGCCGCATCAATGACCCATAGCTCCGGCCATTCACGGCTGGTGGCGTACACCGTCGTGCCCCTGTGTTCAACGTTATAGATAAACTCTCCCGGAATGGGAACACTCGAACGCACATAAGGAACGTGGGGATCGGAGATATCTACAATCACAACGGTGCCCCACACCGTTGATACGTAGGCCATCGAGTCTGCGACGCTCACTCTGAGGGCCGCGCCGCTGATGGAAACCTGCCCCAGCCAAACCGGTCTCGCGGGATCCTCCAGGTCCAGAATGACCAGCGGGCCGGCAACGAGGTAGGCTTTGTTATCCTTGATTTCGATGTCCCGGATGAGCCACGGCGCCACGTACTCCGCTATGATCGTTGGCGCTTGAGGATCGGTGATATCGAGAATCTGGAAAGTCCTGCCGTTGCCCACGAATGCGAGCGTACCCTCGATCTTCGCTGATTTGCACGGTCCCCATGCCCATTCACCGATCTTCTTCAGTGGAGAACCTGAGTCCGGCAGGACCACTGATCCAGGAGGCTCGAGAAACAACTCATCCGGAGGGGTGGTTGGCACAGACAAGGCGCGCGGTCTTTGTGCCTGTAAGGAAGGCGGCAGGCCATCATTCAATATCAACAGTGCCAGAACCTGCCAGCAGGATAGGATTCTGTTAAGCATGCCCAATTCTTCGAGCATCTCAGGCGCTTGTGAATGCGGCGGAGGAGGACAACGGGCATGAGGGGACCAAAGGAGTTGCGCCGTACCTCAAAGATAAGCGGGATCCCTTTCTCAGTCAAGCGAGCAAAACGAAACAACAATCTGCATCCGTATGTGGACTGAGAATTACTTGAGCAGCATCAACTTTCTCGTCTTCACATAATCACCCGCCTCCATCCGATACAAATACACGCCCGATGCGACGACTTTGCCTGAATCATCTTTCCCGTCCCACGCCACACGATGTGACCCTGCGGTTTGAGGCCCGTTCACGAGGGTCCGCACTTGCTGCCCGAGCAGGTTGTAAACGGTGAGGGTGGTGTGGGTGTTCACCGGTAACTGGTAATTGATCACTGTCTCATTGTTGAAAGGGTTTGGATAATTCGCTTTCAGTGCAAATCGCCCAGGCAGACCTTGCGGCGGCGTTTCGATCCCTGTGACCGGAGACACGATGAGCTCGATGGGATACGACAGCACACGCGCGGTCGTGTCGTTGCTGATGACGAGCACGTGCATCGTGTACGTTCCCGCCGCCAGATCCACGCTGTCGAACAGCGAGACCGTGACCTCACCCTCGCCGCCCGCCTCGATGAGTCCGAACGACGGACGGATACGAAGCCATTCCACCCGCGCCGTATCGATGATGAGGTAGCGGTAGCCCCCGGCGCCGGTGTTGGAAAGCGTCAGCGGAATCTCGGTACCGGAATCCTGATCGATGGTATCGCTGATGGCAAATCCCGACGTATTGACCACCGGCAGCGGCTCTTCCTCGAACGTCAGCGTCACCGGCAGCGTTTTGCGCGGCTGCACCGGATCGTTGGAGGAGACGACGAGCCGCGCGGAGTACGTGCCCGGCGCTTTGCTGCCGAGCGCCGTGACCTCGATCGAAGCGCTGTCGCCCCACGCCACTGTGTCCGCCTTGACCGCCATGCCGATCCACGACGGGTTCGTCTCGACGCCGCGCAGCATGTGGCCCAGATCCGGCGCCGCATCGGGAATGTGCCGCGGCGAGTACGAACCGTCCCCCGTCAACAGCGCTTCGAAACCGTCCGTCGTTGCGTACGCCGAGGCCAGGTTGGCGCTGAGGTAGTTGTCGAAGCTGAAGGGCGGGATCGCATAGAGGCGGAACGACACGCGCGGACCGGAGCGCGTGAGCGAGAGCGCCGTCGCCACGGGGGTGAACGTCGTATCGTCGGACGCAATCATCGCGGCAGGAACGGGCAGCAGCGTAGGACTCGTGGTGAAGACGAGTTCGTACTCCGATCCCACGTCCGTCGGCACGAGGCCGAGACTGGAAAGGGACGGGAAAAGTCCCGTTGTGAAATCCTGGTCGACATCCCAGGAAACGACACCAAGTATATTGGTGTCGGCCGGCGCATTGAAATACACCTCCACGTCCACGTATGTATAAATGAACGTGCCAAACCGCAGGCTCGTTTTCAATACATCCGGATAGACCAGGCCGTTGATGCCGATCGGGTCTCCGAGGAAATCGTTCGCCGGATCGTACACGACCACCGAATCGTTGGCGAGGTCCGGGCCGAGCGGCGGGACCGGAACCTCCGGCCGCTGCATTTCGTGCAGTGCTCTTAACGCACGCGCCAGCGACACGTTCCGATTGACCGCACCGGCCGATGCAGAAGATACTGGCCCTCTCGTCCCGTGCACCGTCGATTCAAAGGTGTCCTTCAGAGCCACGGTCAGGCTGGCCGTGCCGGTATTCGTGATCGTGAATAACCCGCTCTTCATCGAACCCACGTAGATGGAACTTCCCAATCCCGTCACCGGTCCCGTGATCAGGCGGGGTGTGTCAACCGTATCGCGGAAGGGCCAGTAGTTTACAGTTCCAAGCACGCTGCTGTCGGGATGGTGGAAGATGAACGACTCCACCGTGTCGGGATGCATCGATCCCCAGAAATTGTTCTCCGCCCTCTGGGTCTGAGGAGAGTTGTTGTACAGATTGTACACCACGCCGCCGTTGCCGTTGTTGTAAATGCGGTTGCGGCCGTCGTCCGTCGTGTCGGGAGTCGAGAGATCGCCGAGCCGGGGTTGGGCCTGGCCTAAATAGACCGTCACGCCCCAGTGGTTGCCGCGAATGACGTTGCGGGCGATGATCGGCTGATCGGTCGCCCCTCCGCTCAGCGTAATGCCGCTGCCCGATACACTCGCGTCGGGATTTATGTCGTTGTACTCAATAATATTATCCCGGATGACGACCGAGATGTTCGGATCGGAACCGAACCCACCGCACGCGATGCCGAACGAGTTGTCGTGGATGTGATTATTCTCGATGACGCCGGATATACTGGCGCTGGAGTAAATGTTGGAAAGGCTGATGCCGCCCGCCAGCCCGTTGGCAATTTCGTTGCCGCGGATGGTTACGTTGACAGCGGTTCCGGAATTCGTCTGGATATTGATATGGTTCCGGTTTCGAAAGGCCGTCGGAGCCAGATTGCATCCTGAGAAATAGTTCTCCTCGACGATCAGACTGGAACCGCTGGCGAGAATTCCGCTCCGGTAATTATCCACCACCCGATTGTAGCGGAATACCGCGGCGGAATTAGAAAAGCGTACGGCCTGGCCCGTGCCTCCAGAACCCGACGGATCGCTGTTGTTGGTGAACGTGCAACGGGTAATCTCCGGTGCACAGGTCAGTACGTACAGCGCCGTTGATGCGTCGCGGACCACGCAGTACTCCAGCGTGCCGCCCGCCGAGGCGCCGTCGATTCGCAGGCCCGCCCAGCTGTTGGGGTCCGGCATTGTGTAATGGAACCGCACCGAATCGGCCGCCGTTCCGACCGCCCGCAGCCATCCGTTCACAGTCAGTCCGGCAGTGGAGGCCGTAAGCGTCACATCGGAGCCGGCCGGAACGGTCAGCGTGTCCGTTGCCGTGACGGTGACGAGGGCGTTGATCGTATAGGACGGAAAACTCCCGGTCACGACGCCGCTCGAATACGCAACGAGGCTGTCGAGGGTCCAGGCCAGCGAATTACCCGGCGTCGAATATTGTGCCGAAAGACTCAGCGGCACCGACAGCATAAGCAGCAGGATCGTTTCTTTCATGACAGGTTCTCCTCGGTATCAGGCGCCGTAGGCTACGCGGTTCTTGCCGGACTGTTTGGCGCGGTAGAGCTGCTCGTCCGCCCGCTGGACGAGGTCTTCGGTGTTCTGGGCGTCGTCGGGGAAGCAGGCTACGCCGAGACTGACGGTGATGTTGCCGGCGGGCTGCGTGGAGCCGCGGAAGAAGGTCTGCTGGGCCACGTTAGCACGGATCTTTTCCGCGAGTTTGACGGCGGCGCTCTTGGGCGTCTCCGGCAGGATGAGGACGAATTCCTCCCCGCCGTACCGAGCGACGATATCGCTCGTACGGGTATTGCTGCGCAGCGTATCGGCGATGCGTTTGAGGACCTCGTCGCCGGCCGGATGGCCGTTGGTGTCGTTGTACTGTTTGAAATTGTCGATGTCGATCATGATCAACGACGTCTTGTACCAGTGACGCTTGGACCGCTTGATCTCGCGTTCGAGTTGATAATGGAAGTAGCGGAAGTTATAGATCTCGGTCAGGCCGTCCGTGATCGCCTGTTTTTCGGCGAGGAGATAGGCTTCGCGCGCGTCGTCGTACAACTGGATGTTCTCGATGCTGAGGCCCGCCGTCCGCACGAACGATTGGATGATCTGCCGCAGGTTTTCGTCGAGCCGTTCTTCCGGCATCCCGATCGCGAGGATGCCCTTGAGGTTGTACATGCAGCAGTCGAAATAGAATCGGCTGATCTGCTTGAGCTGCGTCTCGTAGTACAGGCTTTCGCGGTCGAGCTGGTTGATCTGCCGGTTCCACCAGTTCTTGTCCTTGTTGATCACCGCGTGGCATTCCTGTTCCGTGCAGTCGAATTCGTGCTCAAACTTCGGCCGGCCGACGATAGGCAAGAAATAGATGTTCGGCGAGAGGAAACTTTCGAGCAGCGGGTCGATCTGGCGCACGATCGCTTCTCCCTGCCGGAGGGCTGCTTGCATCCAGTACGCGTCGATCAGGCAGGGCTCCTGATGATACACCATGTCGAAGAACGGCGATTCGAGGAAGCTGATGCGCTGGATCTCCGGCCGCGGCACGACGTTCTGATGCGAAAAAAGGTCGAGCGTCAGTTCGTCCTGGTTGATCACGTAGATGGCCGCGCTGGTCATGCTGAGTTTGCGGCACATGATGGACGGCAGTTCTTTGTACAAACTCTCGCGCTTCGAGTACGCCAGAACCTGGTTGCTCACGAAGTTGAACTTCAGGATGTCGGCGTTGTTGGCGCGGGCCTCGCGGAGGATGATGTCGAGTTTGCGGTTCGTGTCCGAGAGTTCGTCGATCTTGTCGGTCAGGCGCTGCACGAGCCGCTGGATGAACCGCTTGAGTTCGATGTTTTCTTCCTGCGGTCCGAACGCCGTACCGTTTTCGTGTTTCTTCTCGAGCAGGTCGCGGAGGTTGTTTTCGAGCTGGGCAAAATCAACCGGCTTGGTCAAGTAACCGTCGAAGCCGAGCACATAGGCCATCTGCCGGTCAGCGGGGGTCATCTGCCCCGTGAGGGCGACGATCGGGATGTTCTTCACGTCTTCGTTGCTGCGAATCCGCATCGCCGTTTCGTACCCGTCAAGTCCTGGGAGAAAAAGGTCCATCAGGACCACGTCGGGCCGCTCGGCGACGACCTTGCGGAACCCTTCTTCGCTGTCCGCCGCGGGAATGAGCCGGTGGCCCATTTTCTCGACGAGTTTACCCACGTGGCTCAGCGCGACGGGATCGTCTTCGATGTAGAGGATTTTTTTTCGTTCCATGAGAACCGTAGGCAATGTTAGTCCGAGCAGTGTGTCAAATCAAGGCTTATCTTCACAGGGCAGCGTGAGATTACTGACGGTGGTGCCTGCACACCTTAGAGTCGTCACTCTTCGAACCCCTCCCTCGCCTCCCCTTGCGCGAAAACGGTCATCTCGATATCTGAAACCGGACCCGCGCAAGGGAAGGGTCTGGAGGGAAATTTGGCGAAAAAAAAAACCAGCAGAAGTCTGCTGGTTGTAACGATTGCACGCGTTCGGTTATTCGTAGCGGCCCGTGATCACTTCGGACACGAGGTCCTGCTTGCGTTCCTGCAGACCCACGTGGTGGTCGTCGTACATCCCATCGTCCTTCTCGTCTTTCTTATAGACCTCTTCCCGTTTCATGATCAGTTTCTGGATCTTCAACAGCGCCTCGATCAGGCCTTCCGGCCGCGGCGGGCAGCCCGGAATGTACACGTCGACGGGGATGAACTGGTCCACGCCCTGGATCAGCGTATACGTATTGAAGAACCCGCCGGTGGACGCGCAGGCGCCCATCGAGATGCACCATTTCGGATCCGGCATCTGATCCCATATCTTTTTGAGGACCGGCATCATCTTGATCGACACGCGGCCCGAGACGATCATCAGGTCGGCCTGACGCGGGGAGAAGCGGATCGCTTCTGCGCCGAACCGGGACATGTCGTAGCGCGGGCCGAGCGTGGCCATCATCTCGATGGCGCAGCATGCCGTGCCGAATGGCATCGGCCACAGCGAATTCTTGCGGCCCCAGTTCCAGATCGCCTCGACGGTCGTCGTGAGGACGTTGTCTTTGATCTCTTTGGTAAGGTCCATGACGCTCTTTCCGGTTACTGCTTCCGGTTTACTTCTTCGCCTTTGCGTAATACTCGGCCGCCTTGTCCCAGTTCACCACGTTCCAGAACGCCGTCACGTAATCCGGGCGGCGGTTTTGGTACTTCAGATAATAGGCGTGTTCCCACACATCCAGTCCGACCACCGGCGTGAGCTTGTCGGACAGCGGGCTGTCCTGGTTGGCGGTGCTGGTGACGGTGAGTTCCCCTTTGCCGTCGACGCACAGCCAGGCCCATCCCGAGCCGAACCGGCCCGTGGCGGCTTTGGCGAACTCCGCTTTGAAATTGTCGAAGCTGCCGAATTTCTTATTGATCGCGTCGGCGAGGGGTCCTTTTGGGGCGCCGCCCGCGTTGGGGCCCATGATGGTCCAGAAGAAGCTGTGGTTGGCGTGGCCGCCGGCGTTATTGCGGATGGCCGTGCGGATGTCGTCGGGCACGGCGTTTAGGTCCGCGATCAGCTGCTCGGCCGTTTTCGACGCGAGGGCCGGGTGTTTTTCGAGGGCCGCATTCGCATTATTAATATAGGCCTGATGATGCTTGGTATGATGGATGTTCATTGTCGTTTCGTCGATGTGCGGCTCGAGGGCATTGTAAGGGTACGGAAGGGGTGGCAGGCTGAACGGCATGGCGGGCTCCTTCGCTATCTATGTGAACGGAATCGAAAAATGCGACTTACGTGCCGCTAAAATAGGGAAAAATCGAATGCGGTGCAAGGGGAGTTTGGGGGGAGGGATGCCTGGCTTTCAAGCGAGCTTCAGGATCGGCTTGTGAGGTACCTTGAACCACCCCCGTTCCCCTCCTCACCAAGGAGGCGGAACTCGATTAAGAAGTCCCCCACCTTGCTCCAGACAAGTCTGCATTTTGATACTTTCGTCCCGGAGCAAGGAGGGGGTACGGGGGTGGTTCAGGCACAGGCGAGACAATAAAAAAAACCCGCCTTGATCGCTCAAGACGGGTTTCAAAAACAAATCCGGCAACGTCCTACTTTCCCGGGCGGCTGCCCGCCCAGTATCATTAGCGCTGGTGGGCTTAACTGCTCTGTTCGGAATGGGAAGAGGTGTGACCCCACCGCCATAGTCACCGGAAATTTTCCAAGAACAATTTTGACAATTGGGCAACGATACCGAGAAATGGAAGACTGTATTGAAATAAAAAACAAAAAATCAAGCCGCACGACTGATTAGTATCACTCGGCTGAACGCATTACTGCGCTTACACCTGTGACCTATCGCCACGTCATCTTCGTGGAGTCTTCAGTCCCGACCGAAGTCGGAAGGGGATACCTTATCTTGGGGTGGGCTTCGTACTTAGATGCTTTCAGCACTTATCCCATCCGAACATAGCTACTCTGCGGTGCTTTTGGTAAAACAGCAGATGCACTAGAGGTTCGTCCATTCCGGTCCTCTCGTACTAAGAACAGGACCCCTCAAGTATCCTTCGCCCGCAACAGATAGGGGCCGAACTGTCTCACGACGTTCTGAACCCAGTTCACGTACCGCTTTAATTGGCGAACAGCCAAACCCTTGGGACCTTCTCCAGCCCCAGGATGCGATGAACCGACATCGAGGTGCCAAACCGGGTCGTCGATGTGAACTCTTGGACCCGATCAGCCTGTTATCCCTAGAGTACCTTTTATCCTTTGAGCGATGGCCCTTCCATGCGGAACCACCGGATCACTAAGCCCGACTTTCGTCTCTGATCGGCTTGTTAGCCTCACAGTCAAGCTCCCTTATGCCTTTGCACTCTGCGCACGGTTACCAAGCGTGCTGAGGGAACCTTTGGAAGCCTCCGTTACCTTTTAGGAGGCGACCGCCCCAGTCAAACTACCCGCCTAGCACTGTCCTCGCCCTCGATTCAGAAGGCAGGGTTAGAATTCCGACATCACAAGGGTGGTATTTCACATTGCGACTCTGCCCAGACCAGAGTCCAGGCTTCGACGTCTCCCACCTATTCTACGCATGCAAGGTCAAAACCCAATGCTAAGTTATAGTAAAGGTTCATAGGGTCTTTCCGTCCCGTTGCGGGAAGCCGGCATCTTCACCGGCACTACAATTTCGCCGAGGCGCTTGTTGAGACGCAGGTCCACTCGTTACACCATTCGTGCAGGTCGGAACTTACCCGACAAGGAATTTCGCTCTGGGGGTGTTAGTTCTTTCGAACCGGACTTCGTCCCTGCATGTCGCCATGCAGATCGGACTATATCTTTATTCGCATTCGCGCGAATATCTGGCGTCTAGTCTCTGAGGATTTTCTCCGTTTTTGCCGGAGAACCTTTCCTGCTGATTGTCTGCACCTCACATGTTGTCACGGACACAGTCCGTAATGGAGGATTCTCAGATTTTCCAGCATATGGCCAGATTTTACTAAGGCAGCGTTTTCTACCTTAGGACCGTTATAGTTACGGCCGCCGTTTACTGGGGCTTCGGTTCGGAGCTTCTCCACCTTGCGGCGGATGACCCCTCCCCTTAACCTTCCAGCACCGGGCAGGTGTCAGACCCTATACGTCGTCTTTACGACT
>JBBIJR010000045.1:0-29331 GCA_037445875.1 Bacteroidota bacterium
ATGATCCGAGCCAGCGCTCTAGACCGTTTCCCCTCCTTTCGGTTTGATCCGAAAGGAGGGGGCTAGGGGGTGGTTCCGTCGTGAAACACGAACAACCACCGTGAAAAAACCGTTGCTTTTTTGCGACCGATTTGCTTTTTCGACCCCCTTTTACTTACATTACGAGTGCCTTCGCAACCGGTTTTCAATTCTTTGACTTTTTTCGACTTGTTTTTCCCCCGGTCCCACCGCACGAGCGAACCGTCCGGGGTGCTGGCATGAACGTTGCGTTAATATTCTCTCGGCGAACTTTGACAAAAAAAAATCAGTTGCAGTTTCCATAAGGATTGGTGACATTAGGTGCGTCAGTTAAGTTTCCCGTTCTTAGATCACACATTAAGACCGTCTGCGTCTTAAGGGGAGAGCATGGAGCAGCTTGGCATTAACAGTAATGTCTATGCGGGTGGCAAGATTTTCCATATACAGACCGACGGAAGCCTGATGGACCTTTCGATGCAGTCCGAAGTATTCGACTCGGGCCGCGTCGTCATGGTCCACAAGAAGAAGCTGGACGGCACCAAGCCGGACCAGATCACCAAGGAGCAGTTCCGCGACTTCCTCAAGGCTTTCCACGACGAGATCGCATGGGAAATCGAACTGCTGTTCTTCATCCGCGACCGCATCCACACCATTAAACACGCCATTTCCAACAACAAAATGGGCCTTCTGTTCCTCCACAAGGGACTGGTGGAGGAAGCGATCACCGAGTTCGAGCACGCCATCGAGAAGAGCCCCGACATGGTGGGGGCGTACAACAACCTCGGCCTCGCGTACATCCAGAAGGGCGCGCACGAACAGGCCATCGCCGTGCTGAAGAAATCGTGCGAGATGGAACCTCGATACGCCGACCTGCGCAACAACCTGGGATACGCGTATCTGCGGGCGCGGATGTATCCGGAAGCCACGATGGAGTTCGAGAACGCGCTGACGGTCAACAACGGCTACGTCGAGGCGCACCTCAACCGCGCGGTGACCAACCTCGAGAGCATCATCCACGCGCCGGCCGATACGACGCTGCCGAGCGTCTCCTCGCGCAAGTTCGTCGTGCAGGAGCTTTTCCAGAAGACGCTTCCGGCCAATCCGGAGTTCGCCAATTTCCGGTTCTTCAGTTTCCGTTTCGAGAAGATTTTGAAGCAGCTGCAGGCCGACGATTTCGCTGCGTGCGTGGAGACGATCAACGAGATCAAAGAGGCCATACGCAAACCCAATCTCGACGAAACGATCCACGGCTTCTATCTCAAGTTCCTCTTCGGCGGCGCGGGCAAGGACGAGAAGGTCCTCAGCGAGTACCGCCTGCGGTTGGAAAAAGCGGTCGAGGAGAATCCGATGTACGCGGACCTGCGCAACTCGCTCGGCATCGTGTATCTGATCCAGTGCCGGAACCTGTTCATCAAAGCCATGGGCGAATTCAAACGGGCGTATGAAATCAATCCGTCCTACAAGAATGCGTATAAGAACTTCCGCCTGGTACACAACGACGGACGGGAATTTCTCAATCTGCTCCGTGCGGTCCTCAAGTAACGCGTCTGCCGCAGCGGCCCGGGAACATGCTTTTGTTCAAGACGCGTTTGTAGCCGTCACCTCCTATTCAACCAGACCTGCCATCCGGCTGTTTCCGGCACGACCGGAACGCCCCGCCGGTTTTCGCCCCCCAGGCACCGTAAGGAACGGACCCAGTGGAAGGACGCATGGAAAGCGAACTGCGGATCCTGCTCGTGCAGGACGCGGCGGCCGACGCCGGAGCGATTGAGGAGGCGCTGCGCTCGGCGGAGTGGACGACGCACCTTCGGCGCGTGTGCACGCACGAGGAGTTTGTCCGTCAGATCGATGAGTTCGCTCCCGACCTGATCCTGTCGGAGTACCATTTCATGCACTGGAGCGGCCTGGACGTCCTCCAGCTGGCGCGCCAGATGCGGCCCCAGGTGCCGTTTATTTTCGTCACGCACGCCCTCGGCGACGACGTGGCCGTTCGCTGTCTCAAGGCCGGCGCCGACAACTACGTCCTGATCGATCAGCTGGACGACCTGACGTGCGCCGTGGAGGAAGCGCTGGAGTCCGCGGCCAAACGGCATCACGAACTCCAATGGGCGCTGATCGCCGACAGCGTGGACGACCTGGTCGACGTACTGGACGGCGAAGGCCGCCGGCTGTACAGCAGTCCGGGTTACCGGCTGCTCGTCGACGACGTCCGCGCGCTCGGCGGACAGAGCTTTCTCGATCTGGTCCATCCGGACGACCGGCACCGGACGTCGGAGGCGCTGGCCGCGGCACTCGAAACCGGCACCACGCAGCGCGCCGAATTCCGCATCCTTGCCCGCGACCACCAGGCCCGTTTCGTCGAGTGCCTGTTCAACGTCCTGCGCGATCCGCGCTCGCCCGAACGGCGCGTCGCGGCCGTTTCGCGCATCATTTCCAAACGAAAACGCGCCGAAGACGCCCTTCGCGAAAACGTCAAACACTTCCGCGCCCTGGTGGAAAACATCAGCGATGCCATCTCGCTGATCAATCCGTACGGCATCGTGCTCTACACAAGCCGCTCCACGCGCCGCGTACTCGGCTATTATATCAACGAATTCGTCGGCCGCAACCTCTTCGAACTCATCCACCCGGACGACCTCAGCCAGGCCATCCGCCACTTCAACAACCTCCGCCAGCGCAACTACAGCACGTCCCACATGCTCTTCCGCATGCGCCACAAGGACGGCACCTGGCGGTGGATGGAAGGCGTGGGCAACAACCTCACGTCCGAACCGAGCGTCCGCGCCATCGTGTTCAATTACCGCGACATCACCAACCGGAAACAGGCCGAGGAGGAACTCAAGCAGAGCGAAGAACGCTACCGCGAGATGTTCAAGAAGAACCAGGCGATCAAACTGCTCATCGATCCGCTGAATGCGCGCATCATCGACGCCAATTCGGCCGCGGCAGAATTCTACGGCTATCCGATCGAGGACCTTAAGGAGATGCGCATCACCGACATCAACACCCTGCCGGCCGACGAAGTGTTCGCCGAGATGAACAAGGCCGCCAACGAGCAGCGCACGTATTTCAATTTCGTGCACCGTCTGTCGACCGGCGAGACGCGGGACGTAGACGTGTACAGCAGTCCCATCACGGTGAAAGGCAAGAAACTGCTCTACAGCATCATCCACGACGTCACCGAACAGCGGAAGGCCGCCCAAGAACTGGCCGAACAGAAGGAGCGTCTGCTGGTCACGCTGCGGTCGATCGGCGAAGGCGTCATCACCACCGATACGCAGGGCCACGTCGTGCTGATGAACAAAGTCGCGGAACACCTGACGGGTTGGACCCAGCAGGAGGCCGTGGGGCTTGCGGTGGAGCAAATTCTCAACCTGCGCCACGAGGCCACACGCGAGGCCGTCGACAACGCGGTCGTGCAGGTGCTGACGGCACACCAGCTCGTGTCGCGGCTGCGTCCCAGCCTCCTCGTCTCCCGTTCCGGGGCGGAGTGCCACGTGGTCGAAAGCGCCGCGCCGATCCTCACCGAGGAAGGAAAATTCATCGGCGTGGTGCTGGTGATCCGCGACATCAGCGACCGGCTGAAGATGGAGGAGGAGATCCTCAAGACCCGCAACATAGAGTCCATCGGCCTGCTGGCCGGCGGCATTGCCCACGACTTCAACAATATCCTCTCCGCGATCCTCGGTAACATCACCCTCGCCAAACTGAAGATCGAGTCCGGCTCCCATGAGAAGATCACGGAGTTTCTGTCCTCGTCCGAACGCGCCGCGCTGAGGGCCAAGCACCTGACCCAGCAGCTGCTTACGTTCTCCCGCGGGGGCTCGCCCGTCAAGAAGACGGCCTCGATCGGCGAACTGCTGCGCGAGTCGGCGGAGTTTTCGCTCACGGGATCCAGCGTCCGGTGCGAGTTCAGCATCGCACCGGACCTGTGGTCGGTCGATGTGGACGAAGGCCAGATGAGCCAGGTGATCAACAACCTCGTGATCAACGCCCAGCAGGCCATGCCCAACGGCGGTACCATCACCGTGCGGGCGGACAATCTAACGCTCGAGAGGGACCAGGAGCGACTCGGACTGTCCGCCGATGTCCGGCGCTTCGTGCGGATTTCCATCCAGGACCAGGGCACGGGCATCCGCAAGGAACACCTGTCGCGCATCTTCGATCCGTACTTCACGACGAAGGAAACGGGCAGCGGACTGGGCCTTGCCACCAGCTACTCCATCATTCGCAATCACCAGGGCGCCATCAAAGTCGAATCGGAACCCGGCCAGGGCACCACGTTCATCATGTACCTCCCGGCCTCGAATGGCGCGCCCGCGCCTGCAGAAAAACAAGCGGCCGCTGGACCCCACGTGCGCAAGCGCGTACTGGTCATGGACGACGAGGAAGCGATCCGAGTGATGACGGCGCATATGCTCCAGCACCTAGGTTACGAGGCGCTCGTCTCCCGCAACGGAGAGGAGGCGATCGGACTCTACGAGTCGGCACAGACGTCCGGGCAGCCGATCGACCTCATCATCATGGATCTGACCATTCCGGGCGGCATGGGAGGACGGGAGACCGTCCGGCGTCTGAAGGCGATCAATCCGGCGATCAAGGTCGTCGTCTCCAGCGGATATTCGCACGATCCGGTGATGGCCGATTTCCGCAAGTACGGCTTCGACAACATTCTCCCCAAACCCTATCACCTCGAAGACCTCTCCCGCATTCTGCGTATGTTGTTCAACCATCACGGTTGAAGCGCACATTTCCGTTGAAAAAACTCGGCGGCCGTGTTATGTTGGTACGGCGGCGCAGCCGACTTCAACAACCGCGCCGAACGATCAAGGAGGATTCCGATGCCCAATCTGCCGGTGCCCGCCTGGGCGTTGCTGCTCGTGCTGTCTACAACCCCGTTACGCGGCCAGGATCCGTGGCCCGAGGCCATTGCCGACAATTCCTTTCTGATTGAGGAGGCGTACAACCAGGAGCCCCGCGTGGTGCAACACATATCGACGATGCTCCACCACCGCCCGTCCAAAGATTGGACATTCACTTTCACCCAGGAGTGGCCCTTCTTTTCGGAGAAGCACCAGTTGAGTTTCACGCTGCCCTATTCGTGGCCCGATGGCCGCTCCGGCGGCCCCAACGACGTCTTGGTCAATTACCGGTTTCAGCTCTGTCTAGAGGGCACTCACGGAGTAGCGATCGCCCCTAGGTTTTCCTTGATCCTTCCGACAGGGAATAAGCGGCGGGAATTCGGTCTGGGAAAAGCGGGCTATCAGTTCAATTTACCCGTCAGCAAGCGCCTGGCGCCGGCGTGGGCCGTGCACGGCAACGCAGGGCTCGAGTGGTTTCCGAACGTCCGCGGACCCGCCGGCAGGGACGATCTGTTTGCATACCAGACGGGCGCGAGTCTCATCTGGCTGTGGCGGCCGAACCTGAACCTGCTGGTGGAATGGCTCTCGACTTTCGAGGATGAATGGACCGGCACGGGTAAGCGCAACGTCGCCACGCACTGGATCAATCCCGGCGTACGATATGCGGTCAACGCAGGCAATCTCCAGATCGTTCCCGGACTGGCGTTTCCGATCGCGCTGAACGGCGATGACCCGGCCCGCACGGTCTTTCTGTACCTCTCCTTCGAACATCCTTTCTAATGATGGATGAACGCGTGGACACACACCGCGGCATGTCCCCGCCCCAAAACAGACTCCGTGTGTTGCTCGTCGAAGACAATCCCGACGATGCGTTCCTGCTCACGGCCCTGCTGAACCGTTCCGGTGCGAATTTCGAGCTGTTCCACGCCGACCGCGCGGACCGGGCAGAGGAACGCATCCGCAGTGAATCGTTCGATGCGGTGGTTTCCGACCTGGGCCTTCCCGACAGCGAGGGCCTCGAGACGGTCCGCCGATTCGTCGCGGCAGCCGGAGAAACGCCGGTCATTGCTCTGACCGGCCTGGACGACGAGGCGATCGCCGTGGAAGCGCTGAAGGAAGGCCTGGAAGACTATCTGGTCAAGGGCCAGCTGTCCCCCTCGTTGCTCAGCCGCGTCATTCGCTACGCCATTCAGCGGAATCAGAACCAGCGTGACCTCCGCCGTCATGAAATGGAATTGACTGACCTGTTTGAGAATTCCCGGACGGGCATTCAGTGGGTAGACGCCGGCGGCAAGATACTCCGGGTCAATCAGAGTTTGCTGGCCATCGTCGGGCGGGCGCTGGAAGACTATCTGCGAACGCCGGCGACGGCCGTGTTCGTCGAGTCGGAAGCCGTGCGCGCGATCCTGCTCGATGTGCAGGCGGGCACCGCTCGCAAACCCTGACGGTCCGTCGGCCCAGGGGAGACCGGACGGTCGAAATCGACGTCAACGGATACTGGGAGGAAGGGCGGTTTCGTTTCTCACGCTGGTTCGTTCACGATGTCACCGCCCATGTCCAGACCATAGAAGACCTGCAGAAGAGTCTTGCCGAGGTCAGGACCCTGAAAGGCCTCATCCCCATCTGCGCTTCGTGCAAGCGCGTACGCAATGATCGCGGTTACTGGGACCAGATCGAGAAGTACGTCCGTGAACGCACGGACGCGGAATTTGCCCATGACGTATGCCCGGACTGTTTCAGGAAGTTGTACCCCGAGATCGCGATAAAGTACGGGGACAAGATTTTCGGCGACGAGAATCCCTGAACGAACCACGCCGGGGAGCCGAGGGAATATCGAGACCCCAAAAGTGAAAAGCCGCCCCGGGGTTCGGGACGGCTTTTAGCGGAACTGGTTGGCGTGGACTCAACTGGGCTCGAACCAGTGACCTCTACGATGTCAACGTAGCACTCTAACCAACTGAGCTATGAGTCCAAGTCGGCGATTCCGTGCTCGGAGCCGGAATCGAACCGGCACGGACTTTTAAGGGTCCGCAGGATTTTAAGTCCTGTGCGTCTACCAGTTCCGCCATCCGAGCTTGATCCACTGCTGTCCAGGTTACACGGGCCTGAACAAGTCGAGGCGACGAACAGATTCGAACTGTTGATGGGGCTTTTGCAGAGCCCTGCCTTACCACTTGGCTACGTCGCCGATCTGAAGAAGCGGAAACTAAAATGACCAGAACCCCTGGGAGTCCGGTCATCTACTTTACACACTTCTTTAGGTCTGACTTTACAGTAGATCCCATCTGGATTACACGATAAAACGCGAGCGAGAGACGAGATTCGAACTCGCGACACCGACCTTGGCAAGGTCGTACTCTACCAACTGAGCTACTCTCGCCATCACCTGACATCCTGGTCGTCAGGGAAATCAATATAGACAAAAAACAATCGGATGTCAAGAAGTTTCATCCCCTGGCCTCAAAGCTGCAGTTAAGAGCTTAAATACCAATTACTTAAATCCTATTTCCGCCGTCCCTTCTTGTATGGAAACTTACTCGTATCATCATTATTTACAATAATATAATTAAACAATTGATTAATATGTACTTGTTCCAAGAACCACTCAATCCTTGACTAAGTTTATCATTTTACATAGAATAGGATTCGCACCTTGAAGAGGCTGACTTTGAGAACAAACTATGCCCTGATGGTGTTCGCAGGTCTGTGCCTTGCTGCCATGCTGCACGGCCTTTACTGGCACCGCGAATACACCAGCCAAAGGGCGCGCAGCGAGCGCATCCGAGCGGAGGCGGACTCGGTGAAGCGGTTCTTCGTCAACTACGTGTACCGATTCCGGCGGCCGATGGAAGTCTGGATCGAGGCCGATAGTGCTTCGCCCTTCCAGTTTCCGCTGAACCTGACCGTTGAGGATGGCGTGTGGAAGGTTCCCGTTGTGTGGGGACGCCTGTTTTACTTCGACTACAACCACCTGGGCATCGATTTCTTCGGCTACGAAGGCGATACGGTCCGTGCGATATACGACGGCACCATCCTCACCTACGGTCCTGCACCCGGCTACGGCGATCTGGTCGTGGTGATCGAGCACGAGTACCGGGAAGCGTGGAACCGGACTACCGTACCCCGGCGATTTCTCTCGATCTACGGCCACCTCCGTCCCGTGCGCGTGCGAGGGGCGGCCTCCGTCCTCCCGTGGGGCCCCGGCGCCCGGGTGAAGAGAGGCGACGTCATCGGGTTCATCAACGACGACGATCACAACGGGGACGGCAGCGAGCACCTGCACCTCGGGATCCGTCTCGAAAGCGGCGACCGGGACCAGGCCAACCACAAATGGCTGCGCGGCTACGACAACGAAGCCGGCGACCATCTGCGGTTCTACCGGGACCCCCTCGTTCTTTTCGGACGGCCCGTGCGCTTCCGGTTTGACGATTGATTTTCTTTGCATTTTACTCCGGAGATTCTATATCTTGGAGTTCAACACCGGACGACTCTTCGTCACGCGAATACAACCCTAGCGGAGCCAACAAGACAGGAGACCGTTATGCGTTTGATAACGCGAACCGATCTCGACGGACTGACGTGCGCCGTATTCATCACGATCATGGAAAAGATCAGCGAAGTCGTTTTCGCTGAACCCAAGGCCATGCAGGACGGTAAGGTGCCCGTCAACGACCACGACATCATCGCGAATCTGCCTTATAACCCTAAGTGCGCGCTCTGGTTCGATCATCACACCAGTCAGATGATCCATTCGGAAAACGAAAACTACAAGGGCAAGTTCGCCGTCGCACCGAGCTGCGCCCGAGTCGTGTACGATTTCTACCAGCACCCCGATGAACTGAAGCCGTTCCAGGAACTGCTTGTTGAGACCGACCGGGTCGACAGCGCGCAGTTGACCATGGAAGACGTATTGAATCCCAAGGGCTGGGTCCTCGTTTCTTATACGCTCGATCCGCGTTCCGGTCTGGCGGAATTCGAGGATTATTTCCAGCGCATGATCGGCTGGATCCAGGTGCATCCCGTCGGCAAGATCCTGGAGCTTCCGGATGTGAAAAGCAAAGTCGACAAGTATCTTTCCGATCAGGAGCGTTTCAAAGAGGCGCTGCTGAAACACTCACGCCAGGACGGCAACGTGATCGTCACGGATCAGCGCGGAGTGAAAGACTTCCCCGCCGGCAATCGGTTCCTGATCTACACGCTCTTTCCCACCGCGAACATTTCGGCCCGGCTTTTCCGGGGCAAGGAGGAAGGGATTACGGTGTGCGCGGTCGGCCACTCCATATTCAATCGCACTTCGAAGACGGACGTGGGGGCCCTGATGGCCGAATACGGAGGCGGCGGGCACAAGGGCGCCGGTACGTGCCAGTTGAAAAACGCCGAGGCCGACGCCAAAGTCGCCGAAATCGTGGAGAGGATGAAAAAGGCTGGCTAGCTCACGCCTCCGTGATCTTGATCTGAATCCCCTTCAGTATGAGCTGATCGATGAAGGCGTCCGCGGGAATGCACACCTCCTGCGGTTTGGCGCCTTTCTGCCCGATCTTGCCGGCGGACAGCATCTGCGCGACGATCGATATGGGATAAGCCGTCATGCGCATCATCGCCGTGATCCGGGCGGCCGGCTCTCCGTAGTCGACGATCTCATACTGGACGTGACGCGGCCATCCATCCTTCTTTCCTTCCACATCCACACGCACCAGTACGCAATCGTGTCCGGAAACGGTCAACCGTTCCGTCAGGACCTGTGCGAGCACGTCTCTCGGGACAACGGTGACGTTGTCGATCTTGATGGGCCGTGTGCCGGTCAAGCCGAGGTCCATGAGCAGCTTGAATTGCGCGCAATGGCCGGGATACCGGATGGTCTTGTAGTCCAGATTTCTGACCCGGCCGTGGTACGTCATCGGCAGCGTCGAGGTTCCACCGGAAGTATTGAACGCCTCCAATTTGCCGAAGGGCTCGGGGAATTCGATCTCCTCAACCTCGGTCATTGGATCGACCTGCACGATCTCTCCGTCGCGGATCTTCACGCAGGGCTCGACGTATTCGTTGATCAGGCCATGAACGGAGAATACCAGCATATAGTTCATCGGCGGCTTTGGGTTCAGCGGCAGTCCTCCCACGCGAATGCGCACCGTGTGCGCTTCATCGACGCGACGGATCCCGTCCGCCACGAGGATGGAGGCCATACCCGGCGCCAGTCCGCAATCGGGCACGACGGTCACCTGCCGTTTGAACGCCCGCTCGTCGAGCGAAAGCTCCTTCTGCACGATCGTGTTGTTTCCTCCGAGATCGCAGAAATGGCAGCCGCACTGGACGGCCAGCCGGGCGAGTTCGTAATTGTAGTTGTACGTCACGGCGCTCACGACGGTGTCGGCCTGCTCCATCAACGGCTTCAGGGCATCCCGGTCGTTGATGTCCATCTTCTTTGTCTCGAGGCGAAGCTCGTGCACATTGTCGATGAAGATTTCCGTCTCTTTCAGCCTCCGGGCCTCCGCATCCACAACGGTGACGCTTTCGATGGCCGAGTTTTTCAGGAGGTCGTACGTGATGGCCCGACCCATCAGGCCCGCACCCAGCTGCAGGATTCTCATGCTCCGTGTCTCCTAGCCCTCTTCCAGTCCGTCCAGGGCCTCTTGCAGTTCCGTTACCGTATGCAGGTCCCCTTTCTGCCGTCCGACTTCCATTCCCTTGCGGAACAGGGAACCGGCTTCCTCCTTGCGGTTGAGGGTCTCCAGCAGCTTTCCCATGGGATAATAGGCGGCCAAGTAGTCGGGCGTGGCCGTTACGATGCGATGGAATTCCGCGAGGGCCTCTTCCGTACGGCCGAAACTCACCAGTTCCATGGCCAGGCCGTAACGCAAGAACGTGTCCGCCGGTTGCTTTTCGAGCAATTCCCGGAGAATGTCCAATCGCGATCGACTCATCCGACCGTTTTACGCTCGATGTTTCCGATCCGCCGGCCGAGCTCGGCCGCCCTGGCTTCGTAGCCTTTCTTGCCCAGCAGGGCAAACATGTTCGTTTTGTACGCTTCGACGCCCGGCTGATCGAACGGATTGACTCCGATCAGATAGCCGCTGATGGCGCACGCTTTCTCGAAGAAGTAGATCATCTGTCCAAGGTAGTACGCGTTCAGTTCTGGCAGGCGCACGGCCAGGTTGGGAACCTGACCGTCCCGATGGGCCAGGGCAACCCCCTCAAACGCCTTACCGTTCACGTAGTCGAACGTGCAGCCGGTGAGGAAATTGAAGCCATCGAGGTCTTTGTCGAGCCCCGGAATCTGCGCGCCGGAGCGCGGTTCGTCCGACCAGAGGAAGGTTTCGAAGATGTTGCGCGTACCCTGCTGAATCCACTGGCCCATGGAGTGGAGGTCGGTGGAAAAATCGACCGAAGCGGGATAGAGACTCTTGTGGTCCTTGCCTTCGCTTTCGCCGTACAACTGTTTCCACCATTCTGAGATAAAGTGGAGCGACGGATCGAAATTGGCCAGAATCTCGATGGCCTTTCCCTTCTGATACATCCGATAACGGATGACGGCGTATGTGTAGGCCGCGTTGTTCTTGAGACGGGCATCCTGTGTGATCTTCTCCATATCGCGGGCGCCCTGCAGCAGGGCCCGGATGTCCACGCCGGCCGCGGCGATTGGAAGGAGTCCTACCGGTGTAAGGACCGAGTACCGGCCGCCGACATCGTCCGGTATGATGAACGTACGATAGCCTTCCTCATCGGCCATGGTTTTGAGCGAGCCTCGTTTCTCATCCGTCGTGGCGACGATGCGCCGCGCCGCCTGCTCCTTCGACATGCCCGCTTCCAGCAACGCACGCAGGTAGCGGAGTCCGAGCGCAGGTTCCGTGGTGGTCCCCGATTTGGAAATCACATTGACGAAGACGCGCTTGTTCACGAGCGCTTCGGTCATGTGCTCGTAGTACCGGCCGCTCATCTGGTGCCCCGCGAAGAAGATCTGCGGCACTTTATGGGGAAGGCTGTTATGAAAACTGTGCGACAACGCCTCGATCACCGCCCTGGCCCCGAGGTACGAACCCCCGATGCCGATGACCACCAGCGCATCGGACGTCTTTCGAATCTCGTCGGCTACCTGGATGATGCGATCGACTTCCTGCTCCGGCATACGGCCGGAGAGATCCAGCCAGCCCAGGAAGTCGTTTCCGGCGCCCGTCCGTTTTTCAACGACTGCATGAACGCGGTCTACGTCGGCCTGGCAGCCGAAGATCTCCTGCTCAGTCAGAAAATCGAGAACGTGCGTATAGTCAACTTGTATGGACTTCATGAGTCTCTTCTCCTCCTTGCCATCGGGTTGCGCCTAAGCAATATAGCGGGCCTCTGTCTGAAATACAATTGCTTTTGCCGGACCCGGCGCACACACCCCTTGACTTGGTGTCCTTTTTTTCTTATTTAACAGTTAAATAACTGTTCAACCATTGACATGTTGAAACCCGGACTCAAATCTGCCCTGCGCGTTCACGAGGAACGGCATGACCGCATGGATGCCTGTGACGTCGATTTCTTCGACGTCAAGAAAATCAAATGGTTACGCAAGCGCATGCGTCCCGAGCAGGAGTTGTATGAATTGGCGGAAGTATTCGGCATCCTGAGCGACACCACGCGGTTGAAGATCGTTTTGGCACTGACCGAAGCCGAATTGTGTGTCTGCGACCTGGCCAATTTTCTCGGGATCACCAAGTCTGCCGTCTCCCATCATCTGAGACTGCTCCGTAACCTTCGCCTCGTGAGATTCCGCCGAGAGGGAAAGATGACCTATTATGCCCTTGACGATGCCCACATAACGACCCTGCTTCGGCAGGCGACGGAACACGTTCAGGAAGACAGGTAATGGAGAACATCCTGTTGTACATTCGCGACGTATCCGTGTCTACGTTCGACATCCTGCTGGATGCGTCGCTGTATCTCCTGATCGGATTTGTCGTCGCGGGTCTGTTGAAGGCTTTTGTACGGGCGGACCAGATCATTCGCCATATCGGCGAGCCCACGTTTTCGTCCGTCTTTAAGGCCTCGCTGCTGGGTACGCCGCTGCCTCTGTGCTCGTGCAGCGTGATTCCTGTGGCGACATCCCTTCGGCAAAACGGCGCCAGCAAAGGTGCGACCATGAGTTTTCTCATCTCGACGCCGGAATCGGGCGTCGATTCGATCGCCGTTTCGTACGCCATGCTGGACCCGCTGATGACCGTTTTCCGTCCGTTTGCCGCTTTTGTAACGGGTTTTGCATCCGGTGCGCTGGAAAACCTCGGCTCGCGCAACGGCGAGGCGTGTGCACGCCCGGCTCCTCTACCCATTCGGACGGACCACGATACCTGTGACTGCGATTGCGAAACCGTTCAGACGGAGGCCGCCTCGAAATCCGCCCTGCGGCGTTTGAAAGAGGGCATGACGTACGCCTTTACCGATCTGGTCGGGGATGTGGCTTACTACCTCGTGATCGGTCTGGCCATATCCGGCCTGATAACCGCCCTGGTTCCTGCCGGGTTCTTTCACCGATATCTCACCAGCGACCTCACGGTGATGCTTCTCATGCTGGTGCTGGGCATTCCGATGTATGTCTGCGCCAGCGCCTCCACACCTATCGCAGCGGCCTTGATCTTGAAGGGAGCTTCGCCGGGTGCCGCGCTCGTCTTTCTGCTCGTTGGACCCGCCACCAATCTGGCCACGATCGGGGTGGTGCGCAAGTTCCTCGGCTTGCGCTCCTTCTGGATCTACCTGACGACCATATCGGTCGCGGCGTTGCTGCTGGGCTTACTGCTGAACTTCATCTACCGTTCGTTCGACCTGCCGATGGACGTGCGGATGGGCTCGGGATCCGAATGGCTTCCGCCGTGGGTGCGCTACGTCAGCGCGCTGATCCTTTTTCCCTTTCTGATCAGGGGCATCCGGCGCGAGATCAGCCACCGATTTCTGCACAAATCCTGAACGATGCGCCACCGGCTGTTCCTCGTCGGGGTCTTCCTCCTGTCCGCCGGCCCTGCCTCCACGCAGACCTATCTTAAGCGTACGAGCCTCCTTCCCGTCGTGGAGCACGGGGACACGCTCGTCCATCCGTTTTGGGGCGGCGTCTACGTGCCGAAGCTGCAGTGGACCGACATAGACGCCGACGGCGACACAGACCTTTTCATCATCCAGATCGATGGGCGCGTTTCCTTCCTGCGCAACGACGGCTCTCCGCAGGATCCGAGCTTCACGCCCGTCACGGATGACTTCCACGCGATCCCGGCCGGCGAATGGGCCCTGTTTGCCGATACGGACGGGGACGGCGATCCCGACCTGCTGGTAAACCGCACCGGTGCCGCCGTCGCATATTACGAAAACACGGGGGACCCTCAGGACCCGTCCTATGTACTCCGGCAGGATCCGGTGCTCGATTCGTCGGGATTCACGGTCCTGAGCGAGAGTCAGACCGTACCGTGTCTCGCCGACATTGACGGAGACGGCGACCTGGATTTCTTCACCGGCAAGAGTACCGGTACCCTTGCGCTCTTTGAGAACATCGGAGATACCGCGAGCTTCCTTTTCCGTTTTCTGACCGACGCGTTTGAGGACATCCTGATCGTGACTCCGGGTGTGCAGAAAACGAACCTGCACGGGGCCAGTTCCGTCGCTTTCCATGACCAGGACGCGGACGGCGATCTCGATCTGTTCTGGGGAGATTTTTTCAGCTCCGGCCTGTACTACCTGGAGAACCACGGCACACCGGCCGATCCCGACATTCCGGACACCACCACGTCGACCTTTCCTTCACGCGAACTGCTCACGCTGGGCTTCAACGCTCCGTCCTTTGCGGATCTGGACGGAGACGGCGACAAGGAACTGTTCATTGGTGTGCTTTATCGCGAGCAGGACATCGACAATTTCTGGTACTACCGGAATGCTGGAACGGCGAGCGCTCCGCAGTACGAGCTGATCACGAGGAACTTCCTCTCCGGACTGGACGTCGGACGGCAGGCGAACCCTGCGCCGGTTGACATCGACGGCGACGGGGACCGGGACCTTTTCGTCGGCGGCTATCATGGACGGGTCCGCTTCTATCGAAACGAAGGCACACCGCAGCAGGCCGTGTTCGTACTGGACACGACGGTCACGATCTCGCCGCCCGCTTCGGAATTCATCGCCGCA
The DNA here is from genome assembly GCA_037445875.1 of Bacteroidota bacterium. Lineage (GTDB taxonomy): Bacteria > CLD3 > CLD3 > SB21 > SB21 > JBBIJR01. The sequence continues at coordinate 15,018 of JBBIJR010000045.1, forward strand.
CCGGCCTTCGGTGACCTCGACGATGACGGCGATGCAGACGCGATCGTGGGCGTGTATTCGGGCCGGCTGCATCTGTTCCTGAACACCGGGACGCCGTCCGTCCCCGTTTTCGAACTCACGGCGACCGACTATGAGCAGATCGATGTCGGGAACAACAGCACTCCCATTCTGGCCGACGTCGACGGCGACGGGGACGCAGATCTCTTGATCGGGGAGGCGGACGGAACGGTGAACCTGTATCCCAACTTTGGAACGCCGCAGATTCCCCGGTTCCACCGGGACAGTGCTGCCATCAACTACGTTCCATCTTTTGGGGAGAGCGATTCTTCGCCTCACCTGGTGGACATCGACGGGGACGGCGACCTCGATCTTTTTGTTGGCTATCTCAGTGGATACGTGGCTCTATTCGAGAACCGCGGAACGGCGGCGGCACCTTCCTTTCAACGGACGGCCGCCCGGTATAAGGACCTCAAAACCACACAAAATGCCGCACCGTTTTTCGCCGATATGGACGGTGACGGTGACTTCGACCTTTTTCTCGGCAATATTCGCGGCGGTATCGAGTACTACGAGGCAGGCGGCGAGGCTCCCAAACTGCTCCCGCGCAGCGAGCAGTCGCTGAGGGTTGGAGAATCCTACCAATTCGTGATACCCACGCAGGGTTCCCCGACGCCGAAGTATTTCCTGCTAAGCGCTCCCTGCGGCATATCTTTGGATTCCCTTTCCGGCGTCGTCAGGTGGACGCCGGGCGCCGACCAAAGGGGCCGGCAATCCATGACCGTTCGCGCGGCCAACGATCTCGGCAGCGATACGGCGACCTATGCGTTTTACGTATATGATGATTTCGAATTACACCGCAACTATCCCAATCCCTTCAACGGCGAAACTACCATCGAGTACACCGTCGTCGGGAGCGGTCGCGTCGAGCTGGTCATCTATAACGTGCTCGGTCAGAGGGTGCGGAGCCTGGTTCACCGGTCGCTCGTCCCAGGCCATTACCGGAGCACATGGGATGGCCGTGACGACCGGGGGGATTCCGTCGCCTCGGGGGTGTACTTCTATCGGCTAAGGACTGCCTCGTATTCTCGTTCCCGCAGAATGATGTTGGTTAGGTAGCCCTGTAACCATTCGCACCTTTGTCCGTAGAAACCTCCGTCTGTCAAGCTTTCGCCGGCACAATCTGTAAAAAAAAGCTGACAATTCTTCTACCTGGAATAAAGAAACAGCGGGGGGTGTTATACGATTATCTTCGTGGGATTACCGGTATAGCGGACATCGTAAGTGCATTCAAATAAATATTTTATGAGAGGTGTTCAAATGCTCTCCACTATCGTAAGAAAGAATGAGCCATTTGAAAAAGCGGTCAGGCGTTTTGAAACGGAATGCCGCAAAGCGAGGATCATTCAGACCTACGTCGAGAAAATGAACTTCACCAGCCCCAGTGAGCGCAAGCACCAGACGAATCGCCGGCGCCGCAAAGCTTTCCATGCCCTCCGAGCCAACTAAGTAACCCTTCAACAAGAGCAGGATAACAGGCCGTGGCTGATACCGAGCCGCGGCTTTGTTGTGTATGAAAACCACACGTGGTCGCGCGTTCTCTATTACTAAGGGGAGCGTAAGATCGTTGACGGGGGTGCGTCCATGACCAGTCGTCACTCATCAAACCAGCGAAGCCCGTCAGGCAGGACGGCTGCCCTGCCTGACGGGCAAGGAATAAAACGCCGGAACGTGTCGTTTATCGTTGGTCTTCACTTTCGCGCTTTTTTTTAATGCTACCGTTGTTCCCGATCCCGCCACTCTTAAGTAAAGGAACCGTATGCCGCCGCGCCCTTTCAGGAAATCAAGACTCGTGTTGGTCACTCTGCTCGTTGAGTTCGTGATGGTTTTCGGATTGTACAGGTTTTCGACCGACTACATGGAGAATCTGGTGGAGAGCGACATTCAGCGGCAACTGCTGGCGCTGGCACGATATGCCTCCGGGTCGATCAATTTGCTTGACGTTGCGGCGATCCGGACCGAAAAGGACGAACACTTCGAGTCGGTCCGGCGTGAGTTGGACAAAATCGAACAAAGCTTCGGACTTCGTCAGGGCCTCGCGTACCTCGTGGAGAAGGACTCCACCGGCCATCCGGTCTTCGGTGTCATGACAACCGCCCAGACGTTCCGCGGCGAACGGTATCCGGAAGAAATCGTCGGCCAGATCCACCAGGCTTTTGCGGGCAAGGAGACGACGTCCGATCTGTACACGGACCGCAACGGCGAATTCATTTCCGCGCTGGTTCCCCTGACCATGAACGACCGGGTCGTTGCTGTCCTGGAACTGGATTTTGAGGGCGCCACGTACAGGGCCGCCCTTGCGGATAGACTTCTGCCCCTGCAGATCGGTCTTCTGGTTCTTCTCGCCCTGCCGTTCACGGCAGTCTTCGTCATACTGATCAAGCTATTCGACTCCAAGGAACAGGAACTTCGAACACGCGAGGAGATCCATGCGGAGCAACTGCGGTCCCTCGGGGAGAAAGAGAAGATGGAACGCGAGGCGCTGGAAACGCAGAGGGATGCCGAACGCCGTCAGGCCGATGCCCTGGAGGAGCAGAAGAGGCAGTTCTTTGCGATGATTGTCCACGATATGAGGACGCCTCTGACGGTCATCCAACTGGCGTTCGAATCGCTCCGTATGCGATTTCCCGACGGCACGAGCACGAGCCAGATGGACAAGGCCCTTCGCCAATTGACGCTGCTCAAACGACTGGTCGAAGACATCGCATTCATCCATCAGTTGGAATTTTCGGCGTATCCCCTTAAGCGGCAGAACGTGGCTCTGGCGGGGCTGCTTCGAGAGGTCGTCGATAACCTTCAGGAGGCCGCGGCCGCGAAGAAGCAGACCGTCAGACTGACGGTGCGTCCGCTGGAGGTGTCCGGCGACCGGTCCCTGCTTGTCCGTCTGACGACCAACGTATTGAACAACGCCCTTCAACACAGCCCCGAGCACACCGACGTCCACGTCGTGTGCACGGCTCTCGGGGACCAGGCCATCATCAACGTGGAGAACGTCGCTGCAGTCACGCTGTCGGAGCGCCTCCTGCAAAGCATATTTGAGCCGTTTGTCCGCGGCCTGGCCGATACGTCGGCCGTCTCGCCGTCATCCCACCTCGGCCTTGGACTTTCGATCAGCAAGGCGATCGTAACGGCTCATGGGGGAACGGTGCGGGCCCATTCGGAAAAAGGCCGTTTCATCCTCTCCATCAGCATCCCCCTGAGCACCAGGAAAGAAGGTGATCAAGCGGCCTGATGGGTGAGAGGTCCGCTGAAAGAAACGTTCGGATCTTTTTCAAAGCATCACGAAAGGTTGAGATGAGGACTCTGCTCGCAATATTCCTGGTGTCCGCTTCGCTCACTTGGGGCGCGGCAGACTCGAGAGCCATAGATCACTCGATGCTCACCGCTGTTCTGCATGACCACGTCAAAAACGGGGCGGTAGACTATGCTGGCATCAAGCTGGACACCCGTTTCTGGCACTATATCGAGCTTCTCAAAGGGACCGACCCCTCGGCTCTGGCGGGAGACGAGGAGCGCCTCGCCTTCTGGATCAACGCGTACAACGCCTTCACCATCAAGGTCGTGTGCGATCACTATCCTATCGAGAGCATCAAAGACCTGAGCACCGGCATTCTCGGCTCGGAGTACCTGACAAAGACGAGCGTGTGGGACAAGCCGTACGTAGAGATCGGTGGAGAGACTCTTTCTCTGAACGATATTGAACACGGCATCATCCGCAAGCGTTTCGACGACCCGAGGATCCACTTCGCTCTTGTGTGCGCAGCGAAAGGTTGTCCTCCTCTGCGGCGAGAGGCGTACCTTGCATCTCGTTTGGACGAGCAATTGGACGATCAGGCCAGAGTCTTTCTCGGTCAGGCGGACAAGAATCGGATTGATCTCAGCTCCGGGAAACTCTATCTTTCTGCGATCTTCCAGTGGTACGAAGGGGACTTCACCCGAAGCGGCACTCCCCTTTCCGTTTATGTAGCCCGGTATCTGCCCGAACCGGCCGCATCATACCTCAGGAATCGGGCAGGCGGCATCACCATCGAGTACACGTCCTACGATTGGAGTCTCAACGACTGACGAACCATCTGCCCGTGCGCGATTTACGTTCGGTTCAAGAATGCGGTCCTCTGCCCTTGTCCGTCATCATCCCGACGTACCAAGAGGTCGCTCGCCTGGGTCTTCGTGTCGAGGAACTCCTGCCGGCGGATCCACGGGAGATCATCATTGTGGATGGAGGGAGCACCGACGGAACGTGTGAGCTTGCTCGCGACCTGGCCCGGAAACACAGCCGGGTCGCCTTCGCAACGGCGACCAGAGGCCGGTCGATGCAGATGAACGCGGGCGCCCGGATGGCCCGGGGGGAATGGCTATTGTTCCTTCACGCCGACACGGTCATGACGGACGAGACACTATTTCACTGGCATCGCGCGGTGCGACAGGATGTTTCGTTGATCGGCGGTGCGTTCTCCTTTCGGCTCGACCATCCGGCGCTGCGGTATCGAGCGATGGAATGGTACGTCAATCGGCGGTCGCGCCTTTTGACCTTGCCGCTGGGAGACCAGGGAATTTTTGTGCGCCGTTCTGTGTTTCATCAGCTCAAAGGATACCGGGAAGACTATCCTCTGCTGGAAGACCGCGATCTGGTCGGCCGCCTCAGGCGGTTCGGGCCCTTTCGCGTTCTCGACATTCCGGTGATAACCTCTGCCCGCCGGATCGAAGCCGACGGGTATTGGAAACGCAGTTTGTACAATTTCCTGATTCAGACATTGTTCAGCCTGGGCGTACACCCCAGAAGACTCACGTTATGGTATTAACCAAGAGGTTTGCATGGACGATCTCACCATCATAGGAAACGGCATCACCGGGACCACAGTGGCCCGCCACGTGCGTAAACGCAGCAGCCGTCCGATCACGGTCATCTCCAGCGAGTACCCGTACCTGTTCTCGCGTCCCGCGCTGATGTACGTGTATATGGGCCACATGCGGTTCGAGCATACGAAACCGTATGAGGATTGGTTCTGGGAGAAGAACGAAATCATGCGGCTTTTCGACCACGTGGAATCGATCGACACGGACCGTAAGATGCTCCGCCTCCGGCAGGGAGGCGAACGACCGTACGGGACGCTCGTGATTGCCACCGGCGCCACCACGCAGAAGTTCGGCTGGCCTGGCCAGGACCTTCCGGGCGTTCAGGGACTTGTCAGTAAACAGGACCTCGACCTGATGGAAGAGAATACCCGGCACGTCCGCCGCGCCGTCATTGTTGGCGGGGGCCTCATCGGGATCGAGATGGCCGAAATGTTGACCACGCGGAACATCCCCGTCACCTTCCTCGTGCGGGAAGAATTCTACTGGGACAACATCCTGCCGAAGGAAGAAGCACGTATGATCACCCGGCACGTCTATGAACACGGGATCGAACTTCGGCTGTCGACTCAGCTGAAGGAGATTCTGCCCGGGCCGGACGGCCGCGTGCGCGCAGTCATTACGGACAAGGGAGAGAATATCGCCTGTGAATTCGTGGGCGTCACGACCGGCGTGCGTCCTTTGATCGACGCGGTCAAGGGATCAAAGATCGAGGCGAACCGGGGAATCCTCGTGAACGAGTATCTGGAGACCAACGTAGCCGACGTGTATGCGGCGGGAGACTGCGCGGAATTCCGGACCCCCAGGCCGCGCCATCCGAAGGTGGAGCAACTCTGGTATACCGGGCGGATGCAGGCAGAGGCGCTGGCCCGGACCCTGTGTGGAGACCGCACCGCGTACGACCGGGGCATCTGGTTCAATTCCGCAAAATTTTTCGACATCGAGTACCAGACGTACGGATTTGTGAGCAATATACCCCTCCCCGACGAGAATTCGCTGTTCTGGGAACATGAGGACCACAAACACAGTATCCGGATCGTCTATCTGGCCAAATCGGAGGAAGTGATCGGATTCAATCTCCTGGGTGTTCGCTACCGTCAGGACGTGTGTCGTCGCTGGATTCAGGAGAAGCGGACCGTGCGGTACGTGCTCGAGCATCTCGGGGAAGCCAACTTCGATCCCGAGTTCTTCGGAGAGATGGAACCGGCGGTCGTCGAAGCGTTCAACCGGCAATCGCCATATTCCCAGGTGCGGCTCAGAAGACGCCGGGGAGTCACGAATCTCACGCAAGCGTAGGAGTTGCATCGCATGTCAACGATAATCCTCAACCCTTCCTCCAATGTTTCTCTATCTCTAGCGCCGCACCCGCATCCAAATCTGGGCACAGTCAAGAAATCTGGACTCGCGCTCTTCGGGCTTGGTTTGTTGATGCTGTTCGTGTCCCTGACCGGTGCGTCGGACGGCACACCTCTACTGTTTTTGCTGCTGAGTTTCGGATTGGCATCGGCGGGAGGCCTGTTGTACATCCTTCCGCAGATCAGGGAAAATCCGCCCGGCATCAAGCACAACTCCATTTTCTTCTCTGCTGCGATGGCACGAGGTGCGATCGGCTGGATCATCGGAATTTGTTTTACCGGGTTCTATGTCCTTCTGTATTGGTTTCCCGAACTGCTGACGCGTTGGATTCGACTGACCGATCCCCTCAGCGCGGTTCTCCGCGGCAGACCCGCCGATCAGTGGTTCCTGTACGGCACGTTTTATACGCTCGCTATTCTCGTGATGGGCGCACGGATGTTCGTCAAATACCGCCACAGCCGGTACCAGCAGATTCGCACGGCCTCTGTGATGTTCTTTCAATTGGGTTTCGCCTTCCTGATCCCTGCGTGGTTGGAACTCTTGAATCAGCCGGGGTTCTATTTTACGTACTTCTGGCCGCTCCGGCCTTACTCCCTGTGGCCGGGTGACGTCCAGTCGCTGATGAACCACCCGGGTGGGTTGGGAATCTTCATGGTATTCTGGGGCGCGGTAATGACGTTTGTGGCCACACCGGTACTCACGTACTTCTTCGGTAAGCGATGGTACTGTTCGTGGGTATGCGGATGCGGCGGTTTGGCGGAAACGTTGGGTGATCCGTTCCGCCAGCTCTCCGACAAATCGTTGACGGCGTGGCGGGTCGAGCGCGTGCTGATCTATTCCGTGCTGGTCTTCGTCACCGTGACGACGCTGCTGCTATGGGGCAATTCCTACTCCGGTGGCGCCGTGCTGGGAGGGTTGTCGCAGGGTTTCGCTTCGTGGTATGGTTTCTTGATCGGATCCGTATTCTCCGGTGTGATCGGGACGGGCTTCTACCCGATCATGGGCAGCCGCGTGTGGTGCCGGTTCGGTTGCCCGATGGCAGCCATTCTGGGCATCCTGCAGAGGAAGTTCTCCCGCTTTCGCATCACCACCAACGGCGGCCAGTGCATCTCCTGCGGCAATTGCTCGACCTACTGCGAGATGGGCATCGACGTTCGCTGGTATGCTCAGCGCGGCCAGAACATCATCCGTGCTTCTTGCGTGGGCTGCGGAGTATGTTCGTCGGTCTGCCCGCGCGGCGTGCTCAATCTGGAGAACGGTCCCATGAAAGGGCGGTACAATCTGGGATGACGCTCGCTGCAGAATAGTGCCGGACGCATTTCGACAGAAAGGCGCTCACAGCCACTTGTTCTTGAAAATATCCCGCGTGTGGTACGTGATGAGAATCCGCGCTCCGGCCCGGGTCATGGCGTACATGTTCTCCATCACAATCGCCGCCTCATCCACGGCGGCGTGCTGGGCGGCAAATTTGACCATCGAATACTCCCCGCTCACATTGTAGATTGCGATCGGCAGCTGCGTACGTCTGCGCAGTTCGCCGACGATGTCCAGATAGGCCAGACCCGGTTTGACCATGAGAATATCGGCGCCTTCTTCCTCGTCGAGGATCGCCTCCAGCATCGTTTCGCGGCCGTTGCGAAAGTCCATCTGGTAGCTCTTGCGGTCTCCGCTGGCCGGCGCGGAGTGCGCCGCTTCCCGGAACGGACCGTAATACGACGAAGAGAACTTGATGGAATAGGACATCAGGGCCGTGCCCGTGAACCCGTTCTCGTCGAGATGTTCGCGAATGGCCAGTACCCGGCCGTCCATCATGTCCGACGGTGCCACCATGTCGACGCCCGCCTCGGCGTGGGATAAGGCCATCTGCGCCAGTATGGGCAGCGTCTCATCGTTGACGATCTCTCCGCCGCGCAGGACGCCGCAATGGCCATGCGACATATACGCGCACAGGCAGACGTCCGTGATCACGTACACGCGGTCCGCGAACGTCCGGCGGATCTCACGGATGGTGCGGGCGATCAGGTTGTCCTTGCGAAAAGCGGAAGTGCCCTTGTCGTCCTTTTCATCCGTCACGCCGAACAGAAGGATTTTGTTAACGCCGAGTTCGAAATCGCTCTGCAGCTGGCGGATGAACACGTCGATACTCTGCCGCTCGATCCCGGGCATGGTCGTCACGGCTTCGCGTTTGTTCGTGCCGTCGACGATGAAGTACGGCATAACGAATTGGTCCCGGCTCAACGTGGTCTCCGCGATCAGGTCGCGTACGATCTTGTTCTTGCGCAAACGGCGGGGACGCGTGAGGTTATCCATGACGACTCCTTGAAATTAATTACGACAGCATTTTCAAGATGATACTCTCGATGGTCTGTTCCTCGGCCTCGACGAACTCCACGCCCGCTTCCCGGATTCGCCGGCTCGTTTTGGGGCCGATGCTGATGATGCGTGCCCCGGGAGGAATCGAACGGATGCTCTGGAAGTTCTCGAACGCGGACGGACTGGCGAACACCAGGTAGTCGACGGGAACACTCTCCAGCGGCGGCAGCGATTCAACTTTGGCGGGAAGCGTATCGTAGAGGTTAACCCGGTGCACCGTATGGCCGCCGGAGCGCAGCCGGTCTTCGACGGCCGTGTCCGCCCTGGAACCACACGGCAGCAGAACGGTATTCGGCCGTTTCGAAAGATCGGCCCATTCTGCGGCCAGATCGGCTCCCGTGGCCTTGCCGGGCAAGAAATCCAGCCGGTGTCCCGCCCGCAAGATGGCGTCGCCCGTTGCACGCCCGATCGCGGCCGTGCGGACACCTTCGGGAAAGGCGAGGCCGAGGTCGCGAATCGCAGCAAAAAAGACATCGACGGCGTTGGTGCTCGTAAAGAGAAACCAATCATAGTTCCGCCCCAGAGCCGTGCGCAAGGTTTCCCGATCGATGGTCGGAACGATTCGAATCGTTGGATAGGATATGACCCGTGCGCCAAACGACTCGATCTCACGCATCCAATCGCCCGCCTGAGGTTCAGGCCGAGTCAGCACAACGGTCTTCTCTTTGAGCTTCCGAGCGGCTTTCATAAACGCATAGTAGGCACGCCGGGCCAGGTCATCCGCATCCGGGCCCTCCGCCTCGAAAAGGTGGGACGGTCTTCCATTGAGTTCGTCCCAGAAGGCGTTTAATCGATATCCAGCGCCGTTCCGCCGCACATAGGCGCCCAGCGCCAGCTGGCATCCGCCCTGCATGCGTGCCAGCAAACCGCGTTCCGCACGAGCAACATTCTCGGACAGCGAATCGTTCAGTTTTCGCACGATCGCTTTCGTTATGTCGTCCTTCGATCGGACCTGCAGTCCCAGTATTCCCTGCGCCGGATTGGGGATGAACTCCTCCGGGTCGAACAGTACCTTGTGAAAAAACGAGAGGTCGAGATTCAACCTCTTCAGTCCCGCATGGGCCATGATCACAGCGTCCAATTGATGTTCCCGAAGTTTTCGTACGCGCGTGGGCACGTTGCCTCGCAGTTCGACCACCTCCGCATCGGGCCGCCGATTTTCCATTTGCTTCTTGCGGCGATTGGATGAAGTGCCGATGCGTGCGCCTTTCCTCAGAGGAGGGTTCATCGTTGGATCGAAGACGTCGGGATGGATGAGGAGCATATCTCTCGGGTCTTCGCGTTCGGAGAATGCCGCGACCTCGAGCCCGGGCGCCGTTTCCGTGGGCAGGTCCTTGAGCGAGTGAACCGCAAGGTCGATGGTTTCCGCCAGCAGAGCTTCCTCGATCTCCCTGGTAAAGAAACCCTTGCCTTCGATCTGGTTGAACGAAACGTGCTCCAGGTGGTCGCCCTTCGTCCGGATCACGACGATCTCGCTGTCGGTACCTGTACGCTCCTTCAAGAGCGACTGGACATGACGCGCCTGCCACAAAGCCAGATCGCTGCCTCTCGAACCAATGCGAATCTTCATCTCCGCTCCCAAAAAAAATCCCGATGGAACATCGGGATCTTATCTACGCGTTCGTCCGGCCGGTCAGGATTGGGCCAGAATAATCTCTTTGGCCATGCGCATCGGAACCTGGGCCGTCTTGTTGGACAGGAAATTCGTATACTCCCGAATCGTTTCTTTGTCGCTGTCCGACAAGTGGCTGAGTTTCTTGATGAGCAGTTGATCCAGCGCATGCATGTGGATGTCCTTGATCTGCCGGGGAATTTCCTTGAGCGACTGCTCGACTTGTTTCTCTTTCCACAACCGCTCGAATTCCGTAACCTGGCGATCGATCAACTCGCGGCACTTCATCGCCTCGGCCTGTCGTTCTTCGTTGTTTCGCTGGCTCATGGCCTGGATGTCCGTCATAGAATGCACCTCCACGTTCGGATGGCGCCGCGAGATCGCTTCATCCACGTTCGTGGGCAGGGCCAGGTCGATGATCAACTTCCGTCCTTCGGAGGCGCGGCGGAATATGCGCTCGTACTGTTCCAGCGTTATCACATACTGTTTGCTGGATGTGCACACCACCAGCAGATCGTAATCCAGTGTGTCGGCGTAGAACTCGTCCAGCGACCGGGCGACACCGCCGTACTGGTCTGCGAGCGCCTCGGCCCTGGCCAGCGTACGGTTGACAAACGTAACCCGGCCGAGCGGAAGCTTGGTAATGTAACGGGCCATCAACTGGATGGTCTCGCCGGCGCCCACGAAGATTACCCGCGGTTGGTGGACGGCGAAATTGCGCACGAACTGGTTGGCCAGATACGCCACCGATGTCGGCTTGGCGCCGATTTCCGTTTCGCTGAAGACATGTTTGGCCGTGCGGAGCGCACAATCGAACAGCAGGCTCATCTGGCCGTTCGCGAAGCCCATCTCGCGGGCCTCCTGGTACGCGCGCTTGACCTGTCCGACGATCTGATTCTCCCCGACCACCATCGAGTCCAGAGAAGATACCACTTTGAAAACGTGGTGTATCGCTTCGGCCCCTGAGTAGAAGTAGAAATGCTTCTGGAGCGCAAAGACCTGCCCGTCTGTCAGATCCGGCAGCAACAGTCGAATCAGCTTTTCGATATCGTTCTGAGGTTCTGCTGCGCCCCGCTGGTAGAACACGAACTCCACGCGGTTGCATGTGGCCAGATACACCACCTCTTCCCACCGGAGGGCCTCTTTGATTCCCGCGAGCTGCTGATACCGCTGCGACGCATCGAGCACAAAGTGCTCGATGGTATTGAGCTGAGCGCTCTTGAAGTTGATCCCGATGATCTTGAACCGTCTCATTCGATGGCTCTTCCGTTGGGACACGGACGCATGTGTGGGGGCAATCTCTCCTTCAACCGCAATCTAAGGCACGGTAATAGCCGAAGCAACTTCCGATTGTCATTTTTTTGTAAAAATTAGTCATTAGAAATCAACATCTTAAAGCCAAATCAAAATAAGGCACCTGTTATGGAAAAAAAATGATTTATATCAGCTTCCCACTTTCAACTTGCTATAATTGCGCAAAAATTGTAAATAAACGCCGCCGATCGCCCGCTAAGATGACCTTGGTCATGTTGTGGATCATCCGGCCGGCCTGTCTCGTTTGATCTCTAACAGGAGTTGAACATCCATGCGCAGATGCATCTGGACTGCGGCGGTCCTGCTGTGCGCGGTCGTGGGTCGTACCTACGCACAGTCCCCTAACGACGTCATCATCAATGAGGTAGTCCAAGGATCAAGCCTGAAGGATGCCTGCGAACTACTCATAACGGCTCCGGGTGGCATCGACCTGCGTGGGTGGATGTTGACGGACCTTTCTTCACCTACGTCACCTACCGGCAGTTCGGAGGGAATCCTGGTATTCCCGGACCGACCTTTCCTGCAAAACATCGCCGCTTTTACCCGAATCGTCGTTGTCTGCAACGCGGGCGGTGCTACACTACCGTTATCCGCTGAGGACACCGTCGCCTCTGACGACAGCACGCTGGTGTTGATGGATTCCACTCTTCTCGGCGGTACGGGTTCCCTGCACCGCGTGGGAACGGTCTCCCTGAGCAGTGATGACAACCTCGTATTGGTTACAGGCCCTTCTTTGACTGCCGGAACAGTGGTCGACATCATGAGTTGGGGTACGGGCAACATCTCCGGATGGACGTCAACCTGGATGAATCCCTTTACCTTTTCCCCGGGCAATGCGGCGGTATTCACCAACCCTTCATCGGGCAACCTGAACAACGATGACGGCTCCGACGGGTGGTCGACCACGCCGGAATCCAACCACACGCTCGGCCGCGCCAATCCCGGACAGTTCCTCGAAGGAAAGCCGCTGCGTGTGACCGGCCTTACGCACAGTCCCGTGTCCCCACTTCCGTTCAGTCGGTCACGGTTTCCGTAAAGATCGGCGTGTCCAATTCGCTGCTGGCCGCACGCGCGCTTTTTGTCGTCCAGTCGGTACTGGACAGCGTGGACCTTGGCAACGTGAGCGACTCGACATATGAAGGCCAGATCACGTCGAAACCTCCGGGAACTTCGGTCACCTACTTCGTCCGCGCGTACGACAACATGAACAACATCGCCGTTTCGGACACCGGTGCGTACGACGTTCAGACAGCGTTCCGTTTTGGGACCATCACGCGGACGCCCACCGCGCCGGATTCGACGCAGGAAGTGCGTGTAACGGCGGTGATCGTACCAAGCACGACCCTCGGGGCTGCACGTCTTTTCTACACGCGAAACAGCGTGACGGACAGCGTAGCCATGACGGCGGCCAACGACACGACGTACGAAGGGGTCATTCCACCGCATTCGACAGGTACCCAGGTCGACTATTTCGTCAGGGCGTACGACGGACAGGGTTTCGCCGCGACTTCGCCGACGGCGTCGTATGCGGTCATCGAGCCGATCTCCTTTACACCGATCAGCACAATTCAAGCCAATCCGGCCCTCTATTATTCCAGTTCCGTGACCGTCGCCGGCATCATTACCGTGGGCGACGGCAAACTATCTACTTCGCCACGCCGGTTGTACGTAACGAACAGTTCGGGCACGGGTGTCCGCGGTATCCAGATCTTCAGTTTCACGCTTCCCGGTCCGGCGGATTCACTGCGACGCGGCGATTCCGTCATCGTGACCGGATATCTCAAAGATTTTAGCGGCACGACCGAAATAACCGACACAACCGGTTTTCCCCTGACGATCACCGTGGTATCGAGCGGCAACGATCTTCCCGTACCACGGCGATATTCGATCTCCCAGATCAAGGACCTTAGCCTGGAAGGAGAGTGGGTGCAAATCAAGGGTTTCGTTTCGGGCAGTGTGGTTGCGGGGGCCGGGACAAACGTAACGGTGGATGACGGCACGGCGAGCATTACGGTGCGGGTGGAAAACGCAACCGGCATTACCGTCGGCAACGTGCTACCGTCCCAGTCGACGTTTATCATTACCGGCCCGCTGAATGTCTTCTCCAATGCGACGCAGGTCTATCTAGCCTATGCCTCCGACGTCACTCCGGATACGGCGGGTGTGGTTACCACGGCCAGGGCGAACATCCGGGTCTCGCCTCACCCATTCAATCCGAGAGCCGGCGAGGTCATCAAGTATGCCCTGACGTACAGCGCCAACACACGCGTAATCGTGAGGTTGTACGACGTGAGCGGACGCCTCGTGTCGACACTCGTGGATGAGGTCAAAGCCGCCGGACGCGACGAAAGCAGAGACCCGTTCAGCTATCGCACGTGGAATGGCCGCACCCGGGAAACGCAGGAACTGGTTCCGGTCGGGACGTACATCCTCCATCTGGAAGTGACGGACCGCTTGACCGGAAAGACCACGACGAAATCCGCGCCGGTCGTGGTGGGAACCCGATTGAAATAGCTTACCGAAGCAGATACAGGTGAAACCATGAAGAAATGGCTGCTCATCGTCCTGGGAGTAACGGTTTCTAACGGCGTTGCCCAGGTAGCGTCGGAGATGCCCCCTCAGGGTCCGCGCGCAAGCGCTCTGGCAGGCACATTCGTGGGCGTGGCCAACGACGGATGGACGATTTTTCACAACCCGGCCGGCCTGTCGCGGGTGGAGGCCCTCCAGGGCTTCGGATCATATCAACTG
>JBBIJR010000046.1:0-29117 GCA_037445875.1 Bacteroidota bacterium
GCGTCCCGCCGGTCGCCAACAGATCGTCCACCACAAGGATTCGGGCTCCTTTGCGCACGGCATCCGTGTGCATGTGCAGCACGTTCTCGCCGTATTCCAGTTCATAGGACGCGGAAACGGTCTCCGCGGGAAGCTTCCCCGGTTTCCGCACCAGAATGACGCCCACTCCGAGTTCGTACGCCAGCAGCGATGCAAACACGAATCCACGCGACTCGATGCCGGCGACGGCGTCCACGTCGGCCGGGCAGGCGCGCAACATATCGTGCACGGCCGCTTTCAATGCGCGGCCGTCTTTGAGCAAAGTCGTGATGTCTTTGAAAACGATGCCCGGTTTCGGAAAATCGGGCACGTCGCGGATGAGGGTCTTGTAATCCATGGTGTGTGTGGTGCTGCGTTCAGAACGTTATGTCAAACTGCGTGTATCTTCCCGAGTAATCCATCCAGCGTAGCTCAAGCTCGGTGACGCGCGAAAACGAAGGCCCTGCGCGCAACCGTTCGACATAAGTTTCCACCGCCGTTCTCTCTCCTTCCACCTCCACCCGCACCGCACCGTCGTCTTCGTTTCGGACATATCCGCACAGGTCCAACTCGAAAGCGCGTTTCTGCGCGAAGCGACGGTAGCCGACCCCCTGCACGAATCCACGCACGAGGATCTCCGCCCGGACCTTCATCGACCCAGATACTCTTCCAACTCGTTGTACAGGATTACTTTGTTGCGTCCGCCCGTCTTGGCGGCATACAGGGCTTTGTCCGCCCATTCCACCAGTTGGAATTCGTCCTTGACATGATCATCCGGCAGCGCCGATATACCTACGCTGACGGTGCGTTGCACGCGGTGGTTGCCGTCGGTGAACTCGTGTCCCTCCACGTTTTTCCGGATACGATCGCCCACGATCGCGGCACGGGACAACTCCGTGTCGGGCAGGATGGCGATGAACTCCTCCCCGCCAAAACGGCCGCAGATATCGACTTCCCGTGCGGTATCGAGGATGATTCGGGCGATGTCCCGGAGCACAACGTCGCCGAAGGCGTGCCCGTAGGTGTCGTTGACGGATTTGAAATGGTCGGCATCAAACATCAGGCAGGCCAGCGGCCGTTTGTAACGCGTCGCGCGGCGGAACTCCTCGTCCAGCTTGCGGTTGATGAACCGGCGGTTGTACAACTTGGTAAGTTCGTCGGTGACGGACAGTTCTTCGAGCTGGCGGTTGGCGTGCCGGAGGCTGTCGTTGAGCCCTTTGATACGAAGCATCGACCGAATGCGTGCGGTCAGTTCGCTCATATCGTACGGCTTGGTCAGGTACTCGTCCGCTCCGCAATCCAGACCCTCGATCTTGCTCATGAGTTCGCTTTTGGCGGTCAACAGAATGATGGGGATGTACATGCCCTCCGGAGTCGCCTTAACGCGCTTGCAGACTTCGAAACCGTTTAGCTTGGGCATCATCACGTCGAGCAGAATGATGTCGGGAACGAGAGCTTCCGCCTTCTGCAGGGCTTCTTCACCGTCGCGGGCCGTGTGTACCTCGTACTTCATCTTGGTCAGGAGCAGTTTGAGGATGTACAGTCCGTCCTCGTCGTCGTCGACCACCAGAACGCGTGTCGGTCCCCGCGACTCTGCTTCTTTAGCCTCGTCGTCTCCGGCCGCCAGCTCGTTGACCTCTGGTTCCATTTCGACCTCTCTAAAAATCCCCGCCGGCCGGTTTGATCACTATTTCCTCTGTGACCGCGTCGGTCGCCTGCCGGTAAGTCTGCAGCAGCAGTTCAGCAATGCTCGCGGGTTCGATCATCCGGCTCCGATCGAAACCGGTGTCCACGCGATCCCAGAAAGACGTTTGGACCGCACCGGACACGATGCTCGTAACCTTGATCCCCTTGTCCCGCAGTTCCTCGCGAAGGGCATCCGTGAATCCAAGGAGCCCGTGTTTCGACGCACAATAGGCTCCCCACCCGGCAAATCCCCTTCGAGCGGCAACGGAATTCACCGCAAAAATATGCGGACGCCCACTCTTGCGCAAGAGGGGCAGGCACGCCCGTGTCACCGTGAATGCAGCCGTCAGATTCACGTCGATTGTCTCCTTCCAATGCTCCAGCTTCATCGTCTCCAGAGGTTCCACATAACCGACCCCGGCATTCAGCACCAATACATCCAGGTAACCCCATCGGGACTCCACCAGCTCCGCTATTCTTTTCACTTCGGGAACGGACCGAACGTCGCAAGACCATGCAGTTACCCGGTCTCCAAACTCATCACGCAAGGGACCCAGGAAGTCCCGGCTGCGAGCAACGCCGACTACGTGGAAGCCGCTGCGCACAAAGCATTCGGTGATCGCGGTGCCCAGACCGCGACTGGCTCCGGTGACCAAAACCACGCCAGGTTTTTCCACGTTTGATGTCAGGCAATCTGCAGAATAACGTTTAAAATAACAAAAATGCGCCGTTCTTACAACAGATATTTGGCAAGTACCGCATTAATAACCACCTAGGTTCAACTCCCAAAATAGATGGCTCCGATACCGACGACGATGTCGGCTTTCAGTACGTTGTTGAGACGATGAAGGGAGGTCTGCGTAGGTCGTTTCCACATGACTACAACACCGGCGACGAGTACCGGATACACGCCGGCAACGACAATCCAGAGAAAAGTGTCCGTGTAGTAGCCTGAGCGCCAGGCGGCCCACGTCGCAAGAACAAGGCAGGCAAGCACGGCGGTTGCGGCCGAGCGGGCGGAGTTCATACCGAAAACGAGAGGAAGCGTCCTGGCCTGCTGATGCCGGTCGCCCTTGACATCCTCCATGTCTTTCAGGATTTCCCTGGCGAGGTGGAACAAGAAAGCGAACGCAGCGGGCACGACGGCCCGGTCCGGTGCTCCGATGGCTATGCCGCCGTAGATGAAGGCGAGGCCTGTGAAAAAGCTAACGGTAAGGTTGCCCCACAGAGGTGTTCGCTTGAGATACGAACTGTAGACCAGCAGTCCGCCCACTGCCAGCAGGGCCACGAGGAAGCATGCAACGTTGATCCAGGCGCTCAGGGCAAGCCCGGCAAGAGACAGGATCGTCGAGTATGTCACGGCCGACCGGACGGACATCCTCCCCGACGGCAGCACTCGCTCCGGTTTGTTGATACGATCGATGGACACGTCCAATACATCGTTGATGACGTTGGCAGCGGCGCCGATCAAGGCTGCCGACAGAGAAGCCAGCAGCGCCAGGCGCGCGGACTCCGGATCGATGGACGTCCGAGCCACAAGGAGGATGATCATCACGGACGCGAACGTCAGCAATACGTTGCTGGGTCTTAGAATTTGGATATAGGGCATCATCCGATCCATACAAAAGAAAAAGGGTATGCCGGCGACAGCATACCCCTTGCGTTCGGTTCCAGCGAAAGGAGATCAGGCTTCGGTCGTTGCTTCCGTCGGCTGTGACGCGTCGGCCGCCCCCGTCTCTATGTGTTCGGCCACACGGGCACCCTTTCCGCGGCGGCCCCGCAGATAGAACAACTTGGCCCGCCGAACCCGGCCTTTCTTGACCAATCCAATCGAGGCGATACGAGGCGAGTGAATCAGGAAGATCCGTTCCACACCGACGCCGTTGGAGATTTTGCGAACCGTAAACGTCGCGTGCACGCCGCTGCCGCGTTTCTGGAGCACCACGCCTTCAAACGTCTGTATCCGTTCTTTGTCCCCTTCGATCACCCGTACGTCGACGGAAACGGTATCTCCGGGTTTGAAGTCCGGGATATCGCCGCGCATCTGAGAAGCCACTACAACATCAACCTTGTTCATGATCATCGCACCTCCTGAAGACCTTGCTTGTAGTAAGTATTCTTTTTTAATCCTTGTTCCCCGTCACCAGATCCGGCCGGTATTTCCGGGTATGTTCACGTTTCATTGCCTCGCGCCATTTTCGGATCTCCACATGGTTTCCGCTCAGGAGTTCCTGCGGAACCCGCATGCCGCGGAAGTCGACGGGCTTCGTATAGGCGGCGCAATCCAATCCCTCATCCGTGAATGAATCCGTCAATGCAGACTCCGCATCGTTGAGCGTACCGGGGATCAGCCGCGCAACTGCGTCGGCCACCACCAGCGCCGGGTACTCGCCGCCCGAACAGACGTAATCGCCGATTGACAAGGTCAACGTCGCCAGCTTTTCGCGCACACGTTCGTCGATGCCCTTGTAATGCCCGCACAACAACACCAGGCGCGATTTCAGCGACAGTTGGACCGCCGTTTTTTGTACGAAAAGTTCGCCTTGCGGGGAAAGCAAGACGACCTCGGTATCCGGATCGATATGGCGGGCCACATGGTCGTCGCTTCCGATCGGCGGTAAACCCAACAGGTGCTCCACGGCGAGAAACATCGGTTCCGCTTTAAGCACCATCCCGCCGCCTCCGCCGTACGGGGTATCATCAATCGTCCGATGTTTGTCGGCCGCATAGTCACGCAGCTGGTGAACATGCAACTCCACCAGATTTCGCTTTCGGCTCCTCCCGAACATGCTGAACGTCAGCGCGTGTTCAACCAGTTCGGGAAACGCCGTTACTATGTCGATTCTAAGGGCCATGAACGTCATTCAAGCAGTCCGGGTATGGGTCGAATCGTCATTGTGCGTTGGACCAGATCGATGGATCGAACGATTTCGTCCACGGCCGGTATCAGGCTTCTGCGGCCATCGTGTTCGACTTCGTAGAGGTCGTGCGGTGCATTCTTAAGCACGTCGGACAACGTGCCCACGCGGTGCTGCTCTTCGTCGAGTACCGCCAGACCGATGAGATCTTCCACGTAGTACTCTCCTTCCGACAGAACGAGAAGGTCCTCGGCGCGCACGGACAGATAGCCTCCCGTAAACCGGTCGGCCGCCGTTCGGTCCTCCATCTCGCGGCATCGGACAATGGCCGTGGATCCGGTCCAACGGATCGATTCCGGGTGAACCTCCGCACGCTGCTGTCCGAACCGGTCCTCCGCTACCCACTTCCCGACGTTCAGCTGTTCCGACCTGGTGCCCATCAGCTGGATCTTCCACTCGCCGGCAAGGCCGTGACTTCGGAGAATCCGGGCGACACGGTAGAGATCGGCCGCCATGGTGTTTTCGCTTGTCAAGGAACGCGCAGCAGGTTCATCGACCCGCTGCCGGAGAGACCAATCGATCCGTGCGCGGCTCCGGTTCCCACCGCACGGATATGTCTATTCACCTGCCTTATTCGAGTATCTCCAGAACGGCCCGCTTACCGGCGCGGGCAGAAGCCGCTGCAAGGAGGGTTCGTAGCGCCTTGGCGTTTTGGCCACGCTTCCCAATCACTTTTCCCAGATCCCCCTGTCCGACCTTGAGTTCGAATACTGTCACGCGTTCACCTTCCACTTCGGTAACCACGACTTCTTCCGGCTTGTCGACCAGGTGCTTCACAATGAACTCAATAAAGTTCTGCATCGCATGACCTCCTTGAAGTTATTTACTGCAGTCGCATCAGACAGGAACAGGTCCTTACTCGGAAGCCGGCGTTTCCTCGGCCGGTGGTTCAGCCTTTTTCTTCAGCGCCTTAGTTTTCTTGGCGCGTTTTTCTGTCGCGCGAGCAGCCTGGCGCTGTTTCCATGCGTCCAGTTCGGCTTGGACTTCTTCAGGAGACAAACCCTTGGCCGTCAGGCGCCAGCGATGCAAAATACCGAGTCGACGGAAAAGGTTCTTGACCGTGTCGGTCGGTTTGGCGCCGTGATTCAGCCATTTCAAGGCTTTGGTTTCATCCACATGTAACTTGGGCGGGTGGGTCAACGGATGATACGTGCCTATCTTGTCCACGAAGGCACCGTCCCGCGGACGCGTACCGTGGGCAGCAACAATTCGGTAGTGGGGTTGGTGGGTCTTCCCGGCCCTCTGCATTCTGATTCGTAGCAACTGTCAGTCCTCCATCAATTCGGTTCTTCGGTCTTTTTTCTCTAACGTCCTGTTACCAAACGTTTAGAGGGGTTGTATGATATGAAAATAAGTTCTTATACGCAATATTTTTTTACAGTTACGAGCCTAGGAAAAGGGCATCCTCCGCATGATTTCGGCCGGGCTGAGCTTCCCCATTCTCTTCATCATCTTCTGCATATCCGTGAATTGTTTGAGGAGACGATTGACATCCTGGACCGAGGTACCGCTTCCCCGCGCCACACGCAGCCGACGCCGTCCGTCCAGAATCTGCGGTTTACGCCTTTCGAGGATCGTCATGGAAGACAGGATGGCCCCCATGCGGAGCAAGGTCTTGTCGTCGATGTTCAGGCTCCGCAGCTTGGTGCCTACACCGGGTATCATGCCCAGTATGCTCTCCAGCGATCCCAGCTTCTTGATCTGTGTCAGCTGTTCTGCGAAGTCGTCCAGCGTGAACTCCGCTTTGCGGAGCTTTTCTTCCAGTTCCCTGGCCTTTTCGAGATCGATGGACGCCTGAGCCTTTTCCACCAGGGTCACGATATCACCCATCCCAAGGATTCGACTGGCCATGCGGTCCGGATGGAACTCTTCCAGTGCATCCAGCTTCTCGCCGACTCCGACGAATTTGATGGGCTTGCCGGTGACGGCATGGATGGAGAGGGCCGCGCCGCCGCGTGCGTCACCGTCCAACTTCGTAAGCACGACGCCGTCGAACTTGAGCCGCTCGGCGAACGTCTTGGCCGTCACTACCGCATCCTGACCGGTCATGGCGTCTGCGACAAACAGGACTTCTTGCGGCTTCGTGCGTTCTCGGATGAGATCGAGTTCTTTCATCAAATGGTCGTCGATATGCAGTCTTCCCGCAGTGTCCAGGATTAACGTATCGAGACCGTGCCGACCGGCATATCGGACGGCTTCCGAGCATATCTGCACGGGGTCGCCGGAAGCCGCTTCCTCCGGAGAAAACGTCGCGACGGCGAGCGACCGGCCAAGAACCTGCAGCTGTTCCACTGCGGCGGGCCGGTACACGTCGGCGGCAACCAGCAGGGGACGGCGGCCTTTCCGGATCAGATAGTTCGCGAGTTTTCCACAAAACGTCGTCTTGCCTGAGCCCTGCAGGCCAACTACCATGACGACCAGGGGCGTAGGACCCTCCAGATTAACGGACGCGCCGGAGCCTCCGAAGGCCGCCACCAGTTCATCGTAGAGGACCTTGACCATCTGCTGTCCCGGCGAGACGCTGCGCAGCACCTCCTGTCCCAGGGCCTTTTCCTTTGCGCGGGTAATGATGGCGTCCACCACACTGTAGTGAACATCCGCTTCGAGAAGGGCTACACGTATTTCATCGAGGGCATCGGCTATGTTCTTTTCGTTTATGGCGGCTCGCCCCGCGAGCTTTCGGAACACATGCTCCAGCTTGCCCGTCAGATCGGTAAACACAGGTCACCTCGTCACTTGACTTCGTACAGGACGGCCCTGCCCCATTGCGCATCCGCGACGATATGGATAGGTTCGAGATCCGATGTGCTCTTTTCTTCGAGCAGTCCAATCGGGGCCGGGTTCTTTGTTCGTGTATAGCAATCGTCGACCATCGGATAGTCCATACCGTTCGTCTTCCGCAGATGGATCATGTCGTCACAACTCTTGCCGTTGGTGTTGGGAAGGGTGGTCGAAATCTATGAGCCCTTCCTGCGCGCGTCCCGTCGCCGGTCGGCCTCCTTCAGGATCCTCTTCCGCAAGCGAAGGTGCTGCGGGGTGATCTCCACCAGTTCGTCGTCGTCGATGAATTCGATGTAGTCTTCGAGAGCCATCATCGGAATGGGGTCGAGACGCACCGCTTCATCCGATCCCGAGGCGCGCATGTTCGTCAGCTTCTTGCCCTTTCCGACGTTGACGACCAGATCGTTTTCCCGCGAGTGGCGGCCGACGATCATGCCTTCGTACACCCTCGTTTGCGGTTCCACGATCAGTTGCCCGCGGTCCTGCAGGTTCCACAGGGCGTACGCAACAGTTTCCGTCTGGTCCATGGAGATCAGGACGCCGTTGGTGCGGCCGCTCATGTCGCCCCGGAACGGCTCATAGGAATGGAAATTGTGGTGAAGAATACCCGTGCCCCTCGTGTCGGTCAGAAATTCGCCTCGGTATCCGATCAGCCCGCGGGCGGGAATGAGAAACTCCAATTTGACCTGCTGGTTTTCAAGGTGAATGAGATTCTTCATCTCCGCCTTGCGGCGTCCGAGTTTCTCGATCACGACGCCCATGTGTTCTTCCGGAACATCGATGGTCAGCCATTCCATGGGCTCCAGCATCCGTCCGTCCTCCTTCTTCAGGATGACTTCGGGCCGCGAAACCTGGAATTCATATCCTTCGCGCCGCATCGTCTCGATCAGGATGCACAGATGCAATTCGCCGCGCCCGGAAACTTTGAACGTGTCCATGTTGTCGGTGTCCTCGACCCTCAGCGCGAGATTGGACAGCAGTTCTTTGTACAGGCGTTCGCGCAGATGTCGGGAGGTAACGAACTTGCCGTCCTGTCCTGCAAACGGAGAGTTGTTGACCATGAAGAACATCGAAATCGTCGGCTCGTCCACGTGGATCGGCTCCAAAGCTTCAGGGTGGTCGGGATCGGCCAGCGTTTCCCCGATCTCGATCTCCTCGAGTCCCGCTATCGCGACGATCTCGCCCGCCTGCGCTTCGTCGATCTCTCGGCGCTTCAACCCTTCGAAGCTGTACAGTTTCATAACGCGCCCCGTATAACGGCTTTCGTCCTTCTTGATCACCACCACGGACTGTGCATTCCGCACGGCGCCGCGCATGATGCGCCCGATGGCAATACGACCGAGAAAGTCCGAGTAGTCGATGTTGGTAACCAGCATCTGGAAAGGAGAGGTGCCGTCGCCGGGGGGCATCGGAATGCGCTCCACAATGGTGTCGAACAGCGGAACCATACTGTCGCTCTCGCGGTCCACTTCGTATTGCGTATACCCCAGTTTCGCCGAGGCGTAGATCGTGGCGAAGTCGAGTTGGTCGTCGGTTGCACCCAATTCCAGAAACAGGCTGAACACTTCATCGAGCACTTCGTGGGGACGGGCTCCGGGCCGATCGATCTTGTTGATGACGACAATCGGCGTACAACGCGCCTCGAGCGCCTTTCGGAGCACGAATTTCGTCTGCGGCATCGGTCCATCAAAAGCGTCCACCAGCAGCAAAACGCCGTCTACCATCGACATGATCCGCTCCACCTCACCTCCAAAATCGGCGTGGCCCGGCGTGTCCACGATGTTGATCTTGACGCCCCTGTAGCGGACCGACGTGTTCTTCGCAAGGATTGTGATGCCGCGTTCACGCTCAAGATCGTTCGAGTCCATCACGCGCTCAACGACTTGCTGATTTTCGCGGAACGTCCCGCTTTGCCGAAGCATCTGGTCCACAAGCGTCGTCTTGCCGTGGTCGACATGGGCAATGATGGCTATGTTTCTCACATCCGCTCGTCTCATCGTCCGGCCTGGATTCTCGGTGACATTGAGTTCCTCGATCATGACTTCCCGGTTATTCCTTATTATTGAAAATTAATGAATTATCCAAAAATCTTTTTGGGCGCGAAATATAGACGACGGAACTCACAAATACAAGCACTTTTGTCCTCTTGTTGCCAACAAATAATCCCTGAACTTTCATTATTTTGCGGGGTTCAGTGCGTCGAGCGCCGGGCCTGAGTGGAGCAGGTGCCCTCCTGCGATCTATTACCGTGCGTTGGCGCACATGTGGGTGAACGAACATCGTCGGAACCAGAGTACTCGGATGTCGTGGATGGAATGCACGGATGTCTGGCCTTGCGGCGAGCCTGCCCTAAGAATTCGTTCTCCTCTATTGTCTTTGTGAGAAAAAATCCGTAATTTTTGCGCCAATGAATCCGGTTTCAGTCATCACGTCCCCGTACCCGAAGGTCCTTTCCCCAGCAGCCGAGTGAACAGAGACACGGTGAAGACCACACCACGAGGAAACGCATGTCAGAACTGCGCAAGGATCCCATCGTCAGCCGCTGGGTGATCATATCCGAGGAGCGGGGGAAAAGGCCGTCCGATTTTCCTCCCGACGATCATCACTTCAAGACCATGCAGTGCCCGTTTTGTGAAGGCAACGAATTCACGACGCCGCCGGAAATACTCGCCTACCGGAGGAACGGGAGTGCCGCCAACGCACCGGGTTGGGACCTTCGGGTGGTTCCGAACAAGTACCCCGCCCTGCAGATCGAGGGCAGCCTCAACCCGCACGGTGAAGGGCTGTTCGACCTGATGCACGGCATCGGCGCCCACGAAGTGATCATTGAAACGAACAAGCACCAGAAGTCTCTCATGGAATTCACGGACGAAGAGATGCTCCGGGTACTGCGCGCCTACCGCGACCGCCTGACCGACCTCAAGCGCGACCAGCGTTTCAAGTATATCCTGATCTTCAAGAACCACGGATCGGCGGCGGGAGCCACGGTGGCACATGCGCATTCTCAGCTGATCGCCACTCCGGTGATCCCCAGTGCCGTTATGGAGGAACTGCGGGGCGTGCGGGCGCATTACGACCTGAAAGAGCGCTGCATTTTCTGCGATATCCTCCGCCAGGAAATGCACCACGGCCAGCGCATCGTGGCGGCCAATGAATCCTTTGTGGCGCTGGAGCCGTTTGCGGCCCGTTTTCCGTTCGAAACATGGATTTTGCCGCAGCACCACGAGTCCCGCTTTGAGGTAGAACCGGACGACCGCCTGGGCAGGCTGTCCTCCCTCGTGCGAGAGATTCTCGGACGGTTGAGCGCCGCTCTCGATGATCCGCCGTACAACTACGTCCTTCACACCGCCCCCGTAAACCAGAAGGAAGAGCCCGTGTACCACTGGCACCTGGAAATCATCCCCAAACTGACCAGCATCGCCGGCTTCGAGTGGGGCAGCGGCTTTTTCATCAACCCGACTCCTCCCGAGCATGCCGCTCAGTTCCTGCGGCAAGTGAAGACCAAGAACGGACAGCGAATTACGGAGCAACTCTCATGAGGAAAACAAAAATTTTCTTTGTGTCAACCGAGGTTTATCCCTTTGTCAAGGGCGGCCGGGCAGGGGAATTTGCCGGATCCCTGCCGACCTACCTGCAGATGGCGGGCCACGAGGTCCGCGTGATGATGCCCAAGTACAGTCTCATCAACGAGCGGAAACACATCATCCGCGACATCATCCGCCTTCGGGAAATACCGATTGCGACTCCGTTCGAAGAGGGCAAGGTATCGGTCAAGTCGGGCTTTCTGCCGGAAAGCAAGACGCAGATCTACTTTCTGGACTATGAGAAGTTCTTCAAGCGCACCGACCTCTTCAGGGACCGGCGCACGGGCCAGTTCTATAAGGACAACGACGAACGCTTCATGTTCTTCTGCCGCACGGCCATCGAAACGCTGAAGACCCTCGGTTGGCAGCCGGACATCATCCACTGCTGCGACTGGGCCACCGGCATCCTGCCGGCCATGGTGCGTCAGGAACAACTACAGCACCATCTGTTCAAGAAAACCATCGTCGTCTATTCGCTCAACAATCTGGAGGACACAGGAGTTTTTGACAAGTCCAGTCTGGCCAAGAGCGGGATTGAGGGTGAAACACTCGATCTGGAGAAATGTCTGTTCAAGAACAAGCTCAGTTTCATGAAGTGCGGCATCTCGTTCTCCGATGCCGTGACGATTCCCTCCCTTCACAAAGAGCTGAAGTCCGTCTCGAAACCGCGCTCGGACGTCGAGGCCATCCTGGCCACGGCAAAACACGTTACCGACATTCCCTACGGTGCCGACCACAACGTATGGAACCCCGCCAACAACAATTCCCTGCACAAGGCCTACACGCCGGACAAGTACGACCGTCGAAGGGTCAACAAAGAGAAATTTCTCGAAGCCCGTCGGACCGGTTTCGATCCTCAGCGCCTCATCCTGGGCATAGTGGCAGAACGTCTGGAGGTCCAAAAGAAAGTCATCGTATCCTTCCTGAAGGCCATCCGGGACGTGCCGCTGCAGGTCTTCATCATTGCGGACGAGCCGCCCACGGCCGACGCAGCGCTCAAACAGGTCATGGCAAGAAATGCCAACCACACGTATTTCACGCTGCAGGACCCGGATGACCAGATCCGGCACAATTTCTTCGCCGTTTGCGACCTGTTCTGGGTGCCGCCGACAGAATCCTTCAGCGATATTACTTTCATGAACGGTATTCACTACGGCACGATTCCCCTCATCCCGAAGTCCAGTCCCGTGGCCGGACATTTCGAACCCATCAAAGACAAATCGTATGCGGGCAATGCGATGATCTATTCGGACGAGAAAGATGCTGCACACAAACTCGAGATTGCGGCAACGATCAGCAAAGAGGATCCGGCCCGCTGGGAATCCCTGGCCAAGCACGCAATGAAAACCGACCTCAGTTGGAACCAGTTCCTCGCCCCCGTCCTCAGGGTCTACGAGAAAGCGTTTTCCAAGCTCAAGTAGGTCCTCCTTCGATGCGGCCGTCCCGCATCCTTATTACGCAATCGGCCTTGCGGGCGATCGCCTCGCTGTGCGTAGCCACCAGGATCGTCCGTCGGCCTTTGCGGCCCAGATCGGTAAGCAGTTCAAGCACCTGATCTCCGGCGACGCTGTCCAGATTCCCTGTGGGCTCATCCGCGAGGATGTAGTCCGGCTCATTGATCAGCGCCCGTGCGATGGCGACTCGCTGCATCTCCCCTCCGGAAAGTTGATGCGGGAAGTGCCTCCTGCGCGGCTCCATGCCAACGGCCCGCAGCAGTTCATCCACCCTCTTCAAGATTTCCCGCTCCGGTCGCGTCCCGGCGAGCTGCGCAGGCAGCGCGATGTTCTCGGCGGCCGTCAGGGTCGGGAGGAGATTGAAAAACTGAAACACAAATCCGATCTGCTTCCGGCGGTACACTGTTAATCGTGCGTCGTCGTACCGTGTAATATCCTCTCCATTGACCCGGACGTTCCCCGGGTGGGCCGGTCGATCCCTCCGATCAAATTGAGCAGTGTGCTTTTGCCGCAGCCGCTTGGACCGACGAGGCAGACCAGTGGACTGGGTACTATCGTCAGCGACACGCCGCGTAATGCCTCGACGCACGGAGCTGCAACGGAGATACCGGAGGGATTATTGTCTTGCAATTGGACGAGGTTTTCGCTACCGTCGTGCAAGACGTTGGATCTGCCCTCCGCGTAGATCTTCACGACGTTTTGCACTTCAATCATCGCTACTCCCGGAATGACTGCAAGGTACGGAATTGCAGTTTGAAATCAACATGGCAGACACACAGCCGCGGTAACCTGATGCGCAACGTCTTCGTTCTCCTCCTCGGGACCGGTCTGTGCACCGTTTCTTCCTCCGCGCAGCAGCCATCCTTTACCTACACCCTTCGCCTTACGGATCCCGCCCTGGATCGGGTGGAAATAGTGCTTGATACAGGGCCTTTCCGCGAAGAGGAAATCCGCTTCTTCCTGCCGGCGTGGGCGCCCGGCAACTACTACGTCAATGATTACGGCCGCTGGATCGACAGCGTTCGGGCTTTTGATTCCCTCAGTCGTCCGCTCAAGGTCCATCGGGCAGGCATCAACGAGTGGAGGATCGCCGACGCCCGGCGGCTGGCCCGCATCACCTACACAGCACGCGACATACCCGAAGATAGTCTCGAGTCCCTGCCCACCACACTGAATGAAATCACGCCAGGATACTTTTACGCCAACGGTCCCACGGTTTTCGGATACGTGGACGGCTATCTCGCTGTTCCGTGCAGCCTCCGCACCGTGTTTCCGGCCGATTGGAAGGTCTGGTGCTCACTGGACAGCCTGACCCCGTTCGGATTCCACGCCGACGACTATGACCAACTGATCGATTGTCCGGTCCTGGCAGGCCCTTCCACGATCGAGGAGTACCGCTTTGAGGTGAACGGCGTCCCGTATGTCGCCGTATTCAATTCGGAGACCAAGGTGCCCTCCGATTCGCTGGTTGAGTACATGAGGTCGTTGATCTCCCACCACACGGCCTTTTTCAACGAGGTACCCTTCCGTCAATACTATTTTCTTTTCAACTTTTTTGTTGCCACTTACCGGTATGGCGCCCTCGAGCATGCCAATTCCTCGGCCTATTTTCTTCGTCCGCCCGTCAACGCCCGTGGGCTCCGGCAGAGCACGATCACGCAGGTCATTGCCCACGAGTTCTTCCATCTGTGGAATCCGAAGATCATCACACCCACTTCGTTGAAACCGTTCAACTACCAGAAGGGCCCACGAGTTCATTCGATGTGGTTCATCGAGGGCTTGACGGAGTACTATGCAAAGCTGGCTCTAATCCGGAGCGGCCTCGTGCCCAGGAGCTTTTTCTACGAGCAGTTGCGGGGCCTGGCACTGGAGAACAGCCGGGAGAATCTGGAACAACTGGGCCTCAAGGCCGGTGAACTGGGCGTGGCACCATCCATGTACACCAAGGGCGCGCTGGTCAGTTTTCTGCTCGACATCACGATCCGGGACCAGACGGGTAATCAGAAATCGCTCGACGACGTCATCCTCGCACTTAACCGGCAATTCGGCCACGAGGGGCGGCCGTATGACGATCGCACGCTCATCAAGACGATGGAGAAACTGGCCGGTGTGGATCTTCGTCGGTTTTTCAAGAAGTACATTTCCGGCACGGAAGTCGTTCCCGTTGACGAGTATTTTCGAAAGGGAGGTTTGCTTTATACGTACGTCTACCCACCCTTCCTCGGCTGGGGTCTGGATGTAGACGAGGGCGGGCAACTTTTCGTGAATGCGGTGGCGGAACAATCCACGGCCGCGGCGCTCGGTTTGCGAGCAGGTGACATCGTACGACGCATCAACGGGACGGACATCCCGGCGGACCTCGACAGCGTGCGGATCATCATGCGGAAACTCGATTCGGTCCGTGTGGGGGAACCTGTCCGTGTCGTTGTGGAGAGGGACGGCGCATCGATCGATCTGCACGGAACCGTGATAGGAAGCCCCCTGCCCAATGTCGGTGTTGTCGAAGATCCGGATGCAAGTGGTGCGGCCACGGCTATCCGGGAGGGTATCTTCCACATTCCGTAGCCACATCCCGCGTCTATCGGCGCCAAGATTCCCCTTGTATAATTGGTCGGATTTCCTATCTTTGCACTGGTTTTTTGAGGAACAGCCGGATGTTTGTTGCCAGAGTTCGCGTAACTCCGAAACCCGGAGTATTGGATCCGCAGGGTAAAGCGGTTCTGCATTCGTTGGAAACACTGGGTTTTGAGGGAGTGGATGACGTCCGTCTCGGCAAGTACATCGAGATCAGGATAAACCGCAAGAGCGAAAAGGAAGCACGGCGGGACATCGAGCAGATGTGTCACAAGTTGTTGGCCAACACGATCATCGAAGCCTTTGATTTCGACCTTGTTCCTCTGCCGTGAAATTCGGGGTGTAGCGCAGCCCGGTTAGCGCGTTCGGTTCGGGACCGAAAGGTCGGGAGTTCAAATCTCCCCACCCCGACATGACGAAAGGTCGGGAGTTCTGCGCCGGAGGCGCATGAGCCTTGGGCTCAAAATCTCCCCACCCAGACATGACGAGAGGTCGGGAATAGCCTGGGAGTGGCCTAAACTCCAAGGGGCGTACATTGTCCTCCCGTTCGGGCTCTAGCTCCTATCCGAGCCCAGCCCGGCAGATGGAAGGTCTCAAACCCCGACATCCCTCCGTGTCGTACGAATCGGATGAAACTGTTGTCATAGATCGCTTCAATCCACAATCCCACCGCCGTTCTTCGATGATCCGCTTCTTGAAGAAAGTCTGGGTGATCTTTGACAAGGATTTCCTGACGGAACGCCGCACCAAGGAAGCCTTCAGCGCCATGTTTGTGTTCGGCGTTCTGGTTCTGGTAATCTTCAACTTCACCATGAACCCCACGCTCGAACAGACCCTTCAGATCGGTCCGGGAATCCTATGGGTGGCGTTCAGTTTTTCGGGAACTCTGGGCTTGAACCGTGCGTTCTCCGCCGAAAGTGAACACGGCAATTTCCAGGCACTACGCATGCTGCCGATTGACAAAGGGGCCGTTTACCTGGGCAAGTTGATGTCCGGCTTCGTGTTCATGTTCTTCACGGAACTTTTCATTCTCCCCCTTTTCATCCTGTTCTTCAATCTGCAGGTTCTTGCCGAGATCCCTTCGCTGATGCTGGTTTGTGCGATGGGCACTCTGGGGTTCGTGGGAACCGGAACGGTGTTTTCAGCGATCGCACTGAACACCAAAATGCGTGAAGTGCTGCTGCCGATTCTGCTGTTCCCAATAGTAATCCCCGTGTTGATTGCGTCCGTCGAGGCCACGGGGGTCGTCTTGCGCGGCGAGTCGTTGGCCGAGGCGTACGACTGGATCAAAATCATCGTGGCCTTTGATGTGACTGTGATCGTGACGTCGTTCGTCACGTTCGAGTTCGTGCTGGAAGAATAGTCTATTCTTTCTTGAACTCGCCGGTCAGGAGATCGTCGAACTGGTCTGCGTAGGCGCCGACCCGATTCAGCATGGCCGTGGCCTCGTTCTGGTCCAGACCCTCCACTTCGCGTACGATCCGAAGCCAGACGCAGTTTTCCTTGACCGAGAAACTGGCGGCGTACATCTCGTGATTGAGTTCGAGCAGCTTGCGGTAAAAGGGCAGCAGCGCTTTGGACGGCATTTCCATCACGGGAGAGGCGACACAGATGTAATCGCTTCCCTCGGCCGTGTACAGGTCGACGTAGACCCTCGCTGAGCCGCGGTATAGCGTCCATTGCCCTGGTTTTTGCTCTCGACAGGTGACGGGGTCGATTCCGAACGACCGAATGATTTCTTCGATCATGGCCGAATAAGTCTGGAGCCGGTTACTGTTCTGCTGGTTCATGATGCTATTGACTTGGGTCATTAGCCAGTTCCGGTATAGTGGTAAGAAGAACGGAGACATCACCGTGCGTCCCATAATAGACGGTTTACAGGCCAAAATCAAGGCGCAACTGGTTTGCCCGACCAGCACGTCGGCCTGCCCGCCACGAAAATTCCTTGAAAAAAAGAATATTATTTGTTAAATAGACGCGCGCTTTGAAAAAACAACCCATTAGCCGAAGGAAAGAATCTTGGAAGCTATTGAAACCATGCGGCCGAGACGGGCCGATGTGAGCCGGGACGACCTTCAGAAGTGGTATCGACTCGCTCATCTGAGCCGGTTGATCGACGAACAGGCTTCTCGTTTCATCCGGCAGTCCAAAGGTTGGTCCTACCTGGCCATGTGCGGTGGCCACGAAGGCATCCAGCTGGCCCTCGGCTTGTCGTTTCGACCGAATAAGGATTTCCTCTTCCCGTACTATCGTGACCAGCTCACCTGCCTTGCCGCCGGCTTGAGCGTATATGAGATCATGCTCAACGGTCTGAGCCGACGGGACGACGTGGCGGGCGGCGGGCGCCACATGTCCAACCACTTTGCGAAACCGTCCATCCAGATCGAGAACGTATCGTCCTGCGTTTCCAATCATACGCTGCATGCCGTCGGGGTCGCACGCGCCATCAAGCACTATGCTTCGGATGCCGTGGCCTTCGCCAGCTTCGGAGATGCAAGTTCCTCCGAGGGTTACGTGTACGAGGCGCTCAACGGGGCCAGTCGGGAAGTCCTGCCGGTGATCTTCGTTATCCAGAACAACCACTACGGCATCAGCGTCCCCAGCGAGGAGCAGACGGCTAATGTGGTTGTTTCGGAGAACTACCGCGGGCTTCGGAATCTGTACATTGCCAATTGCGATGGAAAGGACTTCTTTGACAGCCGAAGGGCTATGGATGAGGCCCTGGAATATGTGCACGCGGGCCAGGGACCTGCGCTTGTGCACGCCGACTGCGTCCGCATCAATTCCCACTCCAACAGCGACCGTCATGAGCTCTATCGCTCCAAGGAAGAACTGGAACTAATGCATCGGCTCGATCCGATTGCCAATTTTCGGAGTTTCCTGATTGAAGAGGACATCTTCACGGCCGGCGAGATAGCAGCCATCGAAGCGCGGAATCAGGAGGAAGTGGACGAGGCCGCCGCACGCGCCGAAGCCGCCCCGGCCCCTGACCCGTCCACGGCCGCCGACTTTGTCACGCCTGCTCCCCTTGACGTGGACGAAACGCCGACCCCGTCAGGCGAACCGACGGAGAAAATGCGCGAGGCCATCAATCGCACGCTCAAAGAGGAATTTCGGCGCAATCCGCACACGTTTCTCTGGGGACAGGACGTGGCCTCCCGAGACAAGGGCGGCGTGTTCAACGTTACCAAAGACATGCAGCAGGAATTCGGCCGTGGCCGTGCCTTCAACGCCCCCATCGCAGAAGACTACATCGTGGGGACGGCCAACGGCATGTCTCGTTTCCGCGACGACCTGCGCATCGTCATTGAGGCGGCCCAGTTTGCGGACTACGTATGGCCTGCCATGGAACAGATCGTGGAAACCAGCCACGAATACTATCGCTCCAACGGCCAGAACTGCCCAAACATTGTCATCCGGCTGGCCAGCGGTGGGTATATTGGCGGCGGCCTTTATCACAGCCAGTGTGTCGAAGGCGTCATGGCCAACCTGCCCGGCGTCCGGATTGTTGTGCCCGCCTTTGCAGACGACGCCTGCGGGCTCCTGAGAACGGCCATTCGCTCTCGCGGCATCACGTTCTTTCTGGAGCCGAAATTCCTGTATAATCAGATTTTCGCTCAAAGCCCGAAGACCGACGAGCATCATATCGTACCTTTTGGCAAGGCCCGCGTGCGACGTGAGGGCACGGATGCCACCATCGTGACGTACGGCACGACCGTTCACTGGTCTTTGCGGGCAGCAAAGAAGATGGAGGAGAAGGGTGCCAGCGTTGAGGTCGTCGATCTCCGGTCCCTCGTTCCGCTCGACATGGAGGCGATCCGGGCCTCCCTGCGAAAAACGGGCCGAGTATTGATTGTCCACGAAGACAAACGGACCGGCGGGTTCGGCGGCGAGATCGCAGGACGCATTGCTCAGGAATGCTTCGAACTACTGGATGCTCCCGTCGTTCGATGCGCCAGTCTGGATTGTCCGGTGCCGTTTTCCCGAATTCTGGAGGGAGCCGTCCTGGTCAACGAAGACCAGATTCTGGTGGCGCTTGGCGACCTCCTTGGGTACTGAGCTATCGCCCTCCTGACGCGAAGGTTGGCCCATAGCTCGGCCAACCTTTTGTTTTTTACACGCTTTGGGACGATTCCGCCGACGTACTGCATACCTCCGAGTCGGGATTTCTATTGATTTTCACCACGGGGGCCAATATATTGCTTTGCGCCGTTTGTAGCCGGTCCGTGCCTGACAGGCCAGCAAAGGCTCGCCCAGCATTCTATCCATGGTTCTGAAGCCTTACAGCGCTTTTCACATTGAGGGCCTTTTTCGGGTCTTTCACCGACCGGAACCTATCGCATGATCGCCGAAGACGTCAAAATCCAGAACATCCTCGAGCTCGACTCCTCCGTCTTCACCGCCGATGAGATCCGGGCCGTTCACGAACAGATTCACTCAAGCCAGACGTTCCTGGACCTGCTCGGGTCGCTCACCTACGACAAGCTCCAGCACCTGCTGGACCACCTTATCGAAGCGGCGAACGTGTACTATCGCAAGGTACTGGGCGTCGAATCCGCCGAAAAGCTCATCAAGAGTAAGCTGGAGAACCTCCTGGACTATAAGGATCGAGTCGGATGCTCCGAAGCGATAGAGGCGTGCCTTCACGAGGGCTGTTTCCGCCTGAATCCGACCTGTGCTGTCCGCAAGCTCAAAGAGGACATTCTCGTCGTGGCGCAGGTATTCGAGTCGCGCAAGAATCGCAGCAGCATACCTCATGTGGCCATCGAGCTGTTCTTCAAGAAGATGATCGAAGATTTCAATTGTATCGGAGTCGTCTTGTCGGACAAGTCCGGATCTCCGAAGGTGTTTACGACCGATGGAAGCCCTATTTCCAATGTCATCTCGCAGGGGATTCACCGCTTGTCGGATGCGATTGAAGACCATGAATTTCGTTTTTCGTCGCGAGTTTCTCCGTTCCTGGTCTTCAACCAGTACTTTCCGGTAGACCGTACGTTGATCGCCAAGATTCAGGCGTTCAACCGTAATCCGGATCTTACGAAATACATACGCAAGATCACGTTCAGCAGCGTGGGCTTTGAGATCACCCACGAGAAGATGATTCTCTCGATCATTTATCTGGGCGACAATATCTTGAAGCACTTCCTGAAACGCGCCATCGACGGCATCGAGCGGATCAAGATCGAAACAGATCCGGACGCCCGGTTGCGTGCAGCGTTCGGGAAACGAAGTTCGGAATAACAGAACAGCGCAAGGAGCCAAGGGATCGCATGGCAGAACGCATCGACCTGTCCTTTATCCGGAACCACGTGCAGGAATTGCGAACCCGAATCGCCGCGGCGGCGGTTCGGTCCAAGCGAGATCCCGAGTCGATCGTCCTGGTGGCAGTTACCAAGACGTATCCGATCGAGTACATCCAGGCAGCCGCGGAAGCGGGCGTCACGGTGATCGGAGAAAGCAAGGTCCAGGAAGCCAGGGAAAAAGCCTCGTTGCTCCAGCAGGCGGCAAGCCGGCCGCGAGTGGAATGGCATCTGGTCGGACATCTGCAGACCAACAAAGTTCGGCCGGCCGTCGAGCTGTTCGACATGGTCCATTCGGTGGATTCGTTTAGACTCGCTTCCGAGATCGACCGCCGGGCGTACACGAAGGACAAGGTCATGCCGATCCTGATCGAAGTGAATACGAGTCGCGAAAAATCCAAGTACGGGATCGATCCCGACGACACGCTCGAGGTCGTCAAGCGCATTGCCGAGTTGAAGAACGTGCGGATCAAGGGTCTGATGACCATCGGAGGCCTGACGGCCGCCACCGCCGGGGATGAAGTCCGCACACGTTCGTATTTTCGGCGGCTGCGGGAACTGAGAGATTTCGTTGCCGACCAGAAGATTTCGAACACCGACATGGCCCACCTGTCCATGGGGATGAGCAGCGATTTTGAAATCGCGGTCGAAGAAGGGGCGACCATGGTGCGAATCGGCACCGCCATTTTTGGCAAACGAAAACGCGGCGCAACATCCTATACACTCCAACCCGACAACTCCCAACTGGAGGAACGCTCGTGAAGCTTGCAGCGGCGGACATTGCTCATCAGGAGTTCAAGCATTCCTTTCGGGGATTCGATCCGGGAGAAGTGCGGGCCTTTCTCGAGGTTGTGGCCGATCACTATGAAGCGATGGAACGGGAAGGCCGGTTGGTCCGGGACCAGTTGGGCGCTATCCAGACCGAGGTCAGCGGACTTCGCGGCCGTCTGGCCGAGCAGGATCGAATGCTGGAGCAGTACCAGATCGACCTGAGAAAGGTCGAAGAACTCAGAGAGGCCCGGCTTGATGCGGACCTGATTCTTCATCAGGCTCGCGCGGAAGCCGAGCGCCTTATCACCGCCGCCGTGGAGCGCTCGCAGTTCATGGAGGCGGAGCTTCGCATGCTGGAGGCACAAAAAGCCCGGGTGGCCGCCCACATGAAGGAATATCTGCTGTCGCAGCTCGCTTTGCTCGATATTGTGACGGCGCCGTATACGCCTGAGGAACACACCAAAGTGGCCGCCGCGACTGCCGCATCCGACGAAACGGTAAAAGGAACCGTGCAACCGTCCACCGATGTCCAAACGCAGGAGCTGGCCGGAGCGGACATTCAGCAGTATCTTCACGACGTTCGCCTGGACGAGGTAACAGCGGATTCGACCGAAGAGATACGTTTGCCCGAACCTACGCCCGAAAAACAGTCCGAGAACAAGACCGACGCGGATCCGGACCGGCACCGCAAGTTGATCGACGACCTGAACCTTCTTTCGCAGCATGCCACCGCTATGTTTCGCAAATCCGATTTCCAGAAG
Organism: Bacteroidota bacterium; assembly: GCA_037445875.1. Classification (GTDB taxonomy): domain Bacteria; phylum CLD3; class CLD3; order SB21; family SB21; genus JBBIJR01. Next base: position 21,848 of record JBBIJR010000046.1, read on the forward strand.
ATGCTGGGCGAAGATGCCGAACGGAAGTCGGAAGAGATCATTAATTCCATCTACGCTGAGCTGGAAAAGAAGAAGAAGGATCGGGACGGATCGAAGAATTCGGAGGACGCATGAGCGAACTGCTGAAGCAGATCGAGGAAGCGGCAACGTTCATACGAGCCCGGACGACTGTTCAACCGACGGTGGGCATCATTTTGGGGACGGGACTGGGTGCGCTGGCCAGGGAAATCGTATGCGAAGCCGAGATTCCCTACGAACAAATCCCTCACTTCCCGCTGTCTACGGTGGAAAGTCATGCGGGAAAGCTGATCTTCGGCACGTTGGGCGGCAAATCCGTCGTGGCCATGCAGGGACGGTTTCATTACTACGAGGGTTACTCGATGCAGCAGATCACGTTTCCCGTTCGTGTGATGAAATTCCTCGGCGTCCGCTCGCTGCTGGTCTCCAACGCCTGCGGCGGAATGAACCCTCAGTTCCGCGCCGGCGATATCATGATCATGGAGGACCATATCAATCTCCTCGGCGACAACCCGCTCAGGGGAAAGAACGAGGACTCGCTGGGCCCTCGCTTCCCGGACATGAGCGAACCTTATTCCCGACGCCTGATCGCACTGGCCGAACGGATTGCCCTGGAAGAAAAGATCAAGGTGCAGAAAGGCGTTTACGTCGCCGTCATGGGACCCAATCTGGAGACGCGGGCCGAGTATCGGTTTCTGCGCTTGATCGGTGCGGACGTGGTCGGCATGTCCACGGTTCCGGAAGTCATCGTAGCCAACCACATGAGCATACCTTGTCTCGGATTCTCCATCATCACGGACGAGTGCTTCCCGGAGTCCCTGAAGCCCGTTGATATCCAGAAAATTCTCCGGGTAGCGGCGGACGCGGAGCCCCGCATGACATTGATCATGAAGAACGTCGTGGAGCGAATGGACGAGTGATGCCCGAACCGGGCAAGATGCTCGCAAAGCTGGGTCTCGTCCTTGTGTTGCCGGGTGCCGTATTGTACTCGCCGACAGGGCTTCCTTCCCCGGACGCCTCCCCGGAGACCTGCACATCCAGCCTCCTTCCTTCCCTCGTCTGGTGGCTATGCGAAAATAGGTCTATTTTTCTCGGAATAACGCTCGGCGGGAGGTCGTTAACAGGACGACCATCTTTTCACTTTCGGAAGTATGCATGAATGTTCGTCGACTTTTGATGGGATCGTTTGCAGCGGTCCTGATGATCTCCTGTAATAAACCATCCGATACGAAGGCAGGCATTATGATATCAACAACCAACGCCGGTACTCCGCTGGACACAGCGACCTTTGGCGCGGGCTGCTTCTGGTGCGTGGAAGCGGTTTTTCAACGCCTCGATGGGGTGGAGAGCGTGGTTTCCGGATACGCCGGAGGACACACCACCGATCCGACCTACGAGGAAGTGTGCAGCGGCACAACGGGTCATGCCGAAGTGATCCAGGTCCAGTACGATCCGTCCAGGATCGGTTATGCTGACTTGCTCGAAGTTTTCTTCCGAACGCACGACCCAACCACTCCCAATCGTCAGGGTAACGATATCGGGACGCAGTACCGGTCGGCCATCTTCTACCACAGCGACGAGCAGAAGGCCGTTGCGGAGGAAGCCAAACGGCAGTTCGACGCCGCCGGCTTGTGGCCGCAGCCCATCGTTACGGAAATCGCTCCGATCAAGAACTTCTTCCGGGCCGAGAATTACCACCAGAATTACTTCAACGACAACCCCAACCAGCCGTACTGCACGTACGTGATCGGTCCGAAAGTTCTGAAGTTCACGAAGGAATTCAAGGTGCGGCTCAAAAAGCAGTGAGGGTGCTCCCCGGCGTTCAGAATCCCTCTGCCCAACCCATGCGGCGGAAATCGGCTTCTCCATGATAGAGGCCGCTCACGGGATCGATCCAGATGGAGTGGGCATCTCCCAGAAACTCGATGTCCTTCAGTGAATGTCGCCGCTTCTGAAGATTCGCCAGGATGGAGCGGTTCCAGCGGCCCGCTTCGTATCGTATCACATCCGGTAGCCAGTTGTGGCTGACTCGGGCCGCGTCCACCGCCTGCCGCAGCGACATGCCGCGATCTATCATTCCGATCAGGACCTGAAGGACCGTATTGGTGATGGTACGACCGCCGGGTGAACCCGTTATGAGGAAGGGCCGGCCTTCTCGCAACACGATGGTCGGAGACATGGAACTCAACATGCGCTTGCCCGGTCCAATCAGATTGGGATTGCCTCCGAAACCTCCCTGGTGCGATGGCACGTCGGGGTTGATGTTGAAATCGTGCATTTCGTTGTTGAGCAGGAAACCGAGGCCGGTGACGACGGCTTTCGAGCCGAAATTGTCCTCCAGGGTGAATGTATTGGCCACTGCGTTTCCCTCACGATCGATGATGGAGAAATGCGTCGTTTCCATGTTCTCCTTGACGCCGCCCTCTTCGCGATGCAATCCCATACTGGCTGTGGCTTTCTGCAAGTCAATGCCAGTGAAAAGAGAACGGGCATATTCTTTCGAAGTCAGTTCTTCAACCGGCATATCTAGGAAGTCCGGATCTCCGAGGTACCGGCTCCGGTCGTAGTAGGCGCGCCGCATCGCTTCGACCATGAGATGGACTTTGGCATCGTCGAAGGGCTCCGACAAATCGGCGGATTCGAGAACGTTGAGCATCTCGATGAGGACCACACCGCCCGCGGACGGGGGAGACGCACCCAGGACTTCATATCCCCGATACGTCCCGTGAACGGGTTCACGAACGACGGCACCATACGCGGCCAGGTCTTCGCGGGTCCAGTTCCCGCCGTGCCGCCGAACATCCTCGACCATTCGGTCCGCCAGGTCTCCGCGGTAGAAAGCGTCGCCGCCCTGCTCGGCTATCCGACCGGAGGGTCTGTGCAAGGTCTCGCTGGACCAGCAACTCTCCGGCAGCGTAAGGACTACCGTCCTTCTTGAAAAAGATCTTCCGAGTCTCATCGAATCGCTGCAGCTCGAAGGCATAACGCTGAATCTGCAGGGCCTGAAACGCCGCCAGCACGTATCCTTGCTCTGCCAGTCGGATGGCCGGTTCGATCAATTCCGGCCATGTCAGGCGCCCAAACTGCTTCCACGCGGTTTCCAGTCCGCGGACGGTACCGGGTATGCCGGCGACCAGGTATCCGTACTCGCTCCCAACGGTATCGAGGGTGCCGTCCTCGAGGAGGAACATGCGAGCGTGGGCCGCTGCAGGAGCTTTTTCTCGATAGTCGATCACAGCAGCCCGTCCGTCCGCCGTGCGCACCAGCATAAACCCGCCTCCGCCAATGTTGCCCGCCTGCGGTTAGGTAACAGCCAGCGCGAATGCCGTGGCAACGGCCGCGTCCACCGCATTGCCCCCTTTTCTCAGTATATCGGCACCAATCCGCGCTGCAAACCGGTCTACACATACTACCATGCCCCCGGACCCGGTTGCAGAGAGCTGCTGCGATACCGCGCCGGGCGGCACCAGCCACACTAACAGCAGCAACACCCATCGCTTCATGCCTGGTCCGTCAAGCCTCTTGATCGATTGTCGATGTTCAGTATCCACCAGGAATCAACCCCATTGCCGGGGGGTGCATGTTGACGACGGCTCACGAGCGATCATCTGTTTTTGCGTGTTTGGCGTGGAATCATTAAGTTGAACGACCCGTCTCCTATCGAAACATCCTGAGGTCGCTTTTTTCCGATGAACTTCCTGACTCATTTCTTTTTCGATCGCCGGTATGGTCGGCCGGGAACCACGGCAGCATTCCATTTCGGCGTGGCCGTTCCCGACCTGCTGATCGCCTACGATCGCGGCCTTCGTTTTTCAAGAATGAGGGTTGACGAACACGCGGAACTTTTTCCCAATTCCGGCCTCTGGCGCGGAGTGCGCCACCATCTGGCCGTCGACCGCTTCTTCCACGGTTCCCGGTTCTTTCACGATTCTTATGATTCCATCCGGCATTTCCTGGTACATCACCTGCCATCCACCGTCACGTGCCGCCGCTTTTTCCTCGCTCACCTGGTGGTCGAGATCCTGCTGGACCATGCGCTGCTGGGACGCGATCCGTCGCTGGCCGCGTCATTCTACTCACGCCTGGGCCAGATCAGCCGTTCCACCGTTCGTACAGAACTGGAAAGTTTCTTCCAGCGGCCTCTGCCGGACCTCACTGCGCATCTCGACCGGTTCATGCGGATCCGTTTTCTGGAGCACTATGCCGTGATTGAAGACCTCCACGAGCCGGTGAACCGGATGTTGCAGCGGACGCGCCAGGAGCCCATTCCTGCCGACTACCTGGGGCAATGGCGTTCTCTGATGCTTTCGTGCCGGCAGGTTATCCTGGCCAACCTTCCGGCCCTGATCGATGAGGCCGACGGAGGCTATCCTCACGTCTAGAGCCGTTTGAGCGCCTGATGGGCCGCCACGAGGAGCGGATCCCACGCCGGGGCGAACGGCGGCGTGTACAACAGGTCGAGGCGTGCCATCTCGGCCACGGTCATTCCGCGCTGGACGACGATGGACAACACGTTTGCGCGGGAAGCCGCTCCTTCTTCGCCGACGAGGTTGGCCCCCAACAGCCGCCCCGTGCGCTGATCCACAATCAGTTTGACAAATACGAGTTTGCTGCCCGGATACTGACGCGCCCGGCTCGGTGCATTCACGCATTCCGTGTAGACTCGAAAACCGCAATCCGCGGCCTCACGGGAACCCAGTCCGACCGACGCCACCTCCAACCGGAACACCTTGACGGCCGTTGTTCTGACCACGCCTGGAAACTCGGCTGCGTTCCCGGCAATGTTCGCGCCCGCGACCCAGCCCATTTTGTTGGCAATGTGGCCGAGGGGAAGGTAAACCGGCTTGTTGGAGACCACGTTGCGCACTTCCGTGCAGGCTCCCGCGGCATAGATGTGTTCCACGCTGGTCCGCGTTTTCGTGTCGACAAGAATACCTCCGGAGCGTCCGCACCGGACACCTGCTTCCCTTGCGATTTCCGTATTCGGCTGGAACCCGAGCGCCAGCAAAACGACGTCCGCGTGTATCGCACCCTTGCTCGTCTGCACGCCCGTGGCCACACCCTCCCGTTGTATCACGTCGAGAACCGTCGTATCTGCCTCGAATCGAACTCCGGCGGCGGTCAATTCGTCCAGCACAATTCGGCGTGCCTCCTCTTCCAGGCCCGTCATGGGCAGAGAGTCCTTATGGACCACCGTTACCGACATGCGATGGTGCGCCAGAGCCTCGGCCATCTCCATTCCGATGTACCCTCCGCCGAGGATCACCACGCGGTGCGGTCTGCGCTCGCGCAGGTACGTTTTCATACGTATGCTGTCCCGCAGGTTCTTGATCGAGAATACGTTTTCCGCCTTCAGCCAGGCGACATCCGGCACACGGGCCCTCGCTCCGGTTGCCAGCACGAGCTTGTCGTAACGGAACTCCGCTGTGGCATTCTTCGCCAGATCCCGCACTACGATAAACTTCCGATGGGGTTGAATTGCTTCCAGCCGGTGCAGTGTGCGTACTTCGCATCCCCTCTCTTCGCGGAACTTCGCCGGTGTATACGCAATAAGACGCTCGTGGTCCGGGATCACATCTCCGATGTAGTACGGCATGGAACAGGCACCGTAGGATATGAACTCGCCCTGTTCAAAGAGCGTAATGTCGAGTGCAGGGTTGAGGCGTTTGGCTTTTGCGGCGGCCGAAGTCCCGGCAGCCACTCCGCCCACAATAAGAACGGTCCTGGACGTACTTTTCACGTAGACTCAGGTTTTCTGCGGCTTCTTCTTCGCCGCCGGAAACAGGATGTTGTTCAGAATAAGTCGATAACCCGGAGAGTTCTTATGCAGCGACAGGTCCGTCGGCGGCTCCCCCACCTGGTGCGCATAGTCCTCGGGATCGTGGCCGCCGTAAAACGTGAACGTGCCTTTTCCGAAATTTCCGTGAATGTACTTGGCCGCTCCGATGGACGCGTCCTCTCCCATGATGATCACGTGCTCCTTGATCAGGGATTTCCGGAATCCCGTTGTTTGACCCATGAATCCCTTGACCACGGCAACGTGATCCTGGGTCAACATGGTGGGTACCGGATCGTACTTCGCCGAGAAATCGAAGAGCGTGAAATAGTCCGCTTCCGGAGATTTCAGTATGACTCCGGTGCTAGGGGGCAGGTCGATGTCGGAAAACTCGTAGACAAACGGATTCATTTCAATCTTGAAATCCCTGAATGCCACACAGTACGCGTAGTCCAGCCTGCTGTTGGCCTTCGGATCCGCGGGATCCCCGTCGAACATGGCTTCGCAGATGTCGGTGTTCTGCGCCGCCAGCGCGATATCGAAGCTGTCCGTGGCGCCGCACATGGCGAAAAGGAAGCCACCATTGGCGACGTACTCCTTCATCTTCTTGACGACGGCCAGTTTTTCTTTCGAGACCTTTCCATAACCCATCTGCGCGGCGAACGATTCGTACTGCTTCTGCTGCTGTATGTACCACGCGGCCGTATGATAGCTGGCATAGAACTTGCCGTACTGGCCCGTGAAGTCCTCGTGATGCAGATGCAACCAATCGTACTGCGCCAACTTGCCTTGCAACACTTCCAGATCGAAGACCTTGTCGTAATCGATCTCGGCATACTCCATCGCCAGCGTCACGGCGTCGTCCCATGGCTTCTTATCCGGAGGCGTATAGACGGCAATCCTCGGAGCCTTCTCCAGCAGAATCGACTCCATGTTCTCGCTTTCGATGGTCTGATACAGCCGGGGAAGTGCGGAGGCATCGAGTGCTTCACAGAACACCCCCCGCACGAGACAGAGGTTTTCAACCTCGTCCGTGTAGTCGGTAAGAAAGGAGCCTCCCCGGTAATTGAGCAGCCATTCGACGTCCCGGCCCGACTTCAGCGTCCCGAACGCAATCCCGTAGGCCTTCAGGTGATCGGTCTGCTTGAGATCCATGGGGATCAGCAGCTTAACACCCGCTCCCGGAGGTCGGAAAGATCCCACGGCCAGCACGAACACGGTCAGCGCCGAAAGCGAAACAATCCGCAACCTGCGGTCGAACATGCCGGTCCTTTCCTTCACTTGACGGCCCGAAGTATGCGGAGCACTTCTTCCGCGCTCTTCGCTTTCAGGATCCTCCCCCGGTGGGCCGCTGAATTCATGCACCGGGCGATCGATGCGAGTGCCTTGACGTGCGGACCCGAGATGGACTCCGGCGATACTACAAGAAAGAACAAGCGAGAGGGCTCTCCGTCGGGTGCGTCGAAGTAAACACCC
>JBBIJR010000047.1:0-28750 GCA_037445875.1 Bacteroidota bacterium
GCTGATGATGCGGTTGCGGCCGGGGAAATTCACCGACTCGGGGCCGGTGCGCATCGGATAATCGGAGAGCATGGCTCCGAGTTCCACGAGTTGCATGGCCAGCTTGAAGTTTTCAGGGGGGTATACGCGATCGACGCCGCACCCGAGGACCGCCACGGTCCGGCCTCCGGCCTCGAGGGCGGCCGTATGGGCGCACGTGTCGATGCCACGCGCGAGTCCGCTGACGACGGTAATGCCCCTGGCGCTCAGTTCACCGGCCAGGTTCTCGGCCATTCTCCGGCCGTACGGCGTGGGTTCCCGCGTGCCGACGATCGCAACCGCGTAGCGATCCCGGTCGACGAGGTCGCCGCGGACGAACAGGTACGCCGGGGGGTCGGGAATGTGGTCCAGGTTGACCGGATACGAAGGTTCGAGGAAGGTCAAGAGACGGACGCGATACTGCTCCATCCGCTTCATCTGATCTTCGACGAAGCCCGACGTACGCAGGCCCGGATCGAGAATGGAACGAGCCGTCTTGCGGTCGATGCCCGGCGTTTCGATCAGACGCCGGTACGGCGCGGTCAGCACGGCCTCCGGTGAGCCGAACTTGCGGATCAGCACGCGCATTCTCGAGTGGCCGATTCCGGGAACGGAGCCCAGCAGCAGCCAGTTGTAGTCGTTCGATCTGTGCATGAATGGAAATTTGGCCAACACAAGATAACGAGGAGGCTTAAGATTTGCAACGAATTCTTTACAAGGTGGGCCACGACGGAAGCGATTGGGAAAGGCTTCACAATTGAAATTGTGACTCAAAAAGATTATACTGGTCAGGCATCCCGCTTGTGCAATGCGCAACCATCAAGGAAGGAGATCATGACACCAAACGCTTTCGTTCGACTGATGGCGGCCCTCGCGTGGGTCGCGACCGGAGCCTCGCTTGTCGCCCAGGGGCAGAAATGGGAACCGAACAATAAGGAGGGCAACCCGGTCCGGGCCACGTGCATGACCGTGGCCGACAGCGTCGTCTGGATGGGCACGGAGGAGTCCGGTGTCGTCGCGTGGAAGAACGGCAGCGCCACGTTTCTCAACAAGGAGGCGGGCCTGAGTTCCGACGAGATCCGATGCATCCTGGCGGCCCGCTCGGGCGCCGTCTGGATCGGCAGCAACGAAGGACTAGACCGGTGGGACGGGAAGCGCCTCACGCACTACCGCAAAGACGGCATGACGCTGATGACCAACGAAATTACGGCCCTGCACGAGGACGCGGACGGCGTGTTGTGGATCGGCACGACCAAGGGACTCGTTCGCCGCCTGCCGACGGACCGCTGGTCGTTGTTCGACGAAAAGAACACGAACAAAGGACTCCCGACCCACACGATCCGCAGCATTCACTCCAACTGGAACGGAATCATCTGGATCGCCACGGATGAGGGCCTGGTCAGCTTCGACGGCAAGACGTGGAAGTCGTACACGAAGGACGGCCACCGGCTGCCGTCCGACGATATCTTCGGCGTCTATGCGGCCGACGACAACAACGTGTGGATTGCGACGAGCAAGGGCGTCGGGAAGTTCGACGGAAAGACGTGCTATCACTTTGTCAAGAACAAGACGGTGGTGTCGGTCACGGTCGATCTCGTCGGCAACGGGTGGGCCGTGACGAAGGACGAGGGCGTGTACAAGATCGAAGGCGGCAATGAAAAGGTTTTCACGGTGGGGGAGGGCCTTTCCTCCGAGGAATTGACGGCGGTCGAGGGCGATCCGTACGGCTACGTGTGGGTGGCGGGCAAGCCGGGCATCAATCAGTACACCGATCCCGGGTCTTCGGCACGCCTGGCCGAAGTGATCATGCGTAAAGCGGACGAATACCTTGCGGCGGGCGACCTGGTGCGCTCAGACCATTTCTACAGCCAATTCGCAGGCCATCCGCTTCTGAAGAACGCTATACAGGTTCCCACAGCGGCGTACCGGCGAGTCCAGATCGATGCGGCCCGTGGCGACGTCGAGTCGGCGGTCACGGGATTGAAGCAGTTCCTCGACCGGTATCCAAAGCACGCTCTTGCGGCCGATGCCCTGCTGCAACTGGCCGATTTCCTGGCCGGTCAACGCAAGGTGGCCGAAGCGCAGACGCAGTACCAGCGCTTCCTCGACAACTATCCCGACGACGCCCGCAATCGCGACATCCTCTGGAAAATGGCGTACCTGCTCGAGCAGGACGGGGACACGTTCGGCGCGTCCCGGCTGTATCAGAAGTTGAACAACAAGTATCCCGACAATCCGCGGTTCGAAGAAATCCGGTGGAAGATCGCGAATATGGAGGAGAAGCAGAAGGGCGTGGACGCCGTGCAGACGACGTATGCGGAACTCGCGCGGACGTCCGGGGATCCGGAAATACTCTTTCGTTTGAGCGATATCTACGATCAGCAGCACCGTAAAGACATCCTGCAGGAACTCAAAGGCGGCGTCGAGTGGAAGACGTACGAAATGGGTTCCGGCGTAAACTATCTCCTGCTCGACGGGAACCAGCTGTGGGTGGGGACGGAGAACAACGGCGTCATCAAGTGGGATTTGAACCTCAGCGCCTTCACGATTTATTCCACGGGACTGACCGGTCAGAACGTGCGGCAGGTGTATATCGACGCTGACGGGGACGTGTGGGCCGTCATCAAGGGCGTTTCGAGGAACTCGCTGTGCAACATGCAGTACAGCAAGAAGAGCACCAAGTGGGTACCGATGGGGGCACCGTTCAATACGAAGACCGTCAACGGGATTTTGTACCGTCAGTCGTCGAAATCCACGATCACGGCGACCGATCAGGGCCTGATCGCCAGCGGACGCGGGGCGAAGTCGTACTCGACCAAGAACGGCCTGCCGTCCGACAGGGTCAAGTTCGTCCGTGAGGACAGCCGCGGCGTGCTGTGGCTGATCTGCGACAAGTATCTCGTACAGGTGGACAACGAACCGAAAATGATCGTCAATACCGGGCAGGTCGATTTCAACGACGTGCGAGATTTCTACATCGATTCGAAGGACACCAAGTGGTTGGCGACGGAAAAAGGCATCGTGACGTACGACGGATCGTGGAAACAGTACACCAAAGCCGAGGGCCTGATCTCGGACAACACGCAATGCGTGATGGGCTCCAGGGGCGGCAAACTGCTCGTCGGAACGAAAGACGGCCTGAGTTTCTTCAACAAGACCTTCTGGATGAACTACACGACCGAGGACGGCCTGCCCTCCAATGACGTCCGCGCGGTACTGTTCACCGACGACGAGAGCATCTGGATCGGGACCAACAAGGGCGTGCATTTTCGTAAATCGAGCGGGGACGGCGACAAGAAGCTCATGGTGCAGAACGTCCTCGCGGAGGAAAAACTGTACTGGGACAAGAAGCAATACGCCCAGGCGCGGAGCCTGTACGCTCTGCTGTCCATGTATCCCGATCTTTCCGAGTGGCGCACGTACAAAGAAGCAGCCACTATAGAAAAGCAAGGACAGGTGCAGGAGGCGCTCAACGCCTACCGCAAGATCCGGACGGCCAATCCGAAGACGCGCTGGGTCACCGATCTGCATTTCTACCGGATCGCCCGGCAATTGGAGGAACAGGGTCAGTCCGACGCCGCGCTGACGCTGCTCGCAGAGATCGCCGGAACCCAGAACCCGGCGTACAAGTACCGCGTCGAGGAGTCGATGTTTCGCATCGGCTCCGCGATGCAGCGGGGCGGGGCCCTCGACAAGGCGGTCGCGGTCTACAAACAGGTCGTCAGGCTCTTTCCGGGCGGGGAGACGAGCAAGCGTGCGGCGGAAGCCCTGCTGGCAGCAGGCCAGAGCATGGAAACCGCCGGCGACTTGAAGGGGGCCACGGTTGTGTATGAGGATTTTCTATCCCTCTTTCCGTCGCACGAACGGTCGGAAGGCATCCGCCTGCGGACGGCCTTGCTCTATCACCAGCAGTCCCGATACGCCGAAGCGGGAGAAAAATACAGCGAAGTGCTGAAATCCGGCAACAACGATACGTACAAAACGCTCGCGCAGAAGCAGTATGCCAAGATTCTGCGGCTGCTCAAGTCTAATTGAGTTGGGGAGGGGATGTGTGACCGATACCGCCGGGCCGCAACGTTTACGCCGACGACCGGTCGGGCATGCATGCGTAGTCCTTGATCGCAACCGTTGAGAGTCTGTACAACCAATGTAGGGAGCTTTTTATGATTAGCTTGCGGTTTCTCCTCGTGATCCTCCTGGTGGTCAACTATTTGTCCCTGTGTGCGCAGGAGGTGGAGAACAAACTGGACACCGTCCTTACCATGCAGAAGGAGATGCTTTTCCATATCATCTCGACTGTGTGAAATTTTTCGAACACCGTCCTTACCATGCAGAAGGAGATGCTCGAAAGACAGGAAGAAATCCTTGGGCATGTCAAGCCGGCCGAGCCGCTGGCCAACAAGCACCTCGGGATCGAGTTCAATCCGGCGCTGGCTTTGCTGGGAAGTTCCGATGGCGTGATATTGTCCGGAGGGGTGTCGTTCTTCGGCCTGGACCGGAACGCAGAGATCTCCGTACCGGTCTACTACGCAAAGGACAAGGACGACCAATACAGTAACTTTTTCGTGGATGCACACTATCGCCGGTTCATCGGAGGTCATCAAGAGGGATTCTACCTCAGCGGCGGTGGTCGATACCAGCGAATTCGCGGGGAGGAGGGTGACATCATCGATTTCGATGAGAACGGTGCAATGACAACCGCCCATAAGTTTGGCTTGATGTTTGGGATCGGCTTCCGGTACTTCAATAAGAGCTGCTTCTATTGGGGGACCAGCTTTTCTCTCGGGAGGTTTTTCACGGACACGGACAAGAAGTTCGAAAGCCATTTCGGGATCAGCGAAAAGCTTCTGTGGGATTTTGAATTGTTGAAATTCGGCTACGCCTTTTAGGCTTGAACCCTGTGGACTAGCGTGAAAACGCCCTGCTCAGCGGGGCGTTTTTTTGTGCCCTTTTTTTCCCGAATGCTCTATATTGACTGACAATACGGAAGGCTCCATGAGAAACTCGATAGTGCATGGCCGATAACAAGATCATCTTTTCGATGGTTGGGGTTGGCAAGATTTACAAGCCCAACAAGCAAGTACTCAAAGACATCTACCTCAGTTTTTATTACGGCGCGAAGATCGGTGTGCTGGGTCTCAACGGTGCGGGTAAAAGCACACTGCTGAAGATCATTGCCGGTGTCGACAGCCAGTACGTTGGCGAAGTCACGGCACAGAAGGGTATCACGTTCGGATACCTTCCGCAGGAGCCCGAACTGGATTCGGGTAAGACGGTCAAACAAGTCGTGGAAGAGGGCGTGCAATCCACGGTGGATCTGCTCAAGCAGTACGAGGCCGTGGCGGCCCAGATGGCCGAACCGGACGCGGACTTCGACCAACTGCTCGAGAAGCAGGGGCAATTGCAGGAAGAGATCGAACGGCTGAACGCGTGGGACCTCGACAGCAAACTCGATCAGGCGATGGACGCCCTGCGTTGTCCGGAAGGGAGCACGTCCGTCCGCGTGCTGTCCGGAGGCGAGCGTCGCCGTGTCGCGCTGTGCCGGCTGCTTTTGCAGAAACCGGACGTACTCCTGCTCGATGAACCGACCAACCACCTCGACGCCGAATCCGTGTACTGGCTTGAGCAGCACCTGGCCCACTACGAAGGGACGGTCATCGCCGTTACACACGACCGGTATTTCCTGGACAACGTGGCCGGCTGGATTCTCGAGCTCGATCGAGGCGAGGGCATACCGTTCGAAGGCAATTACAGTTCCTGGCTCGAGCAGAAGAAGAAGCGTCTCGAGGTGGAGGAAAAGCAGGAATCGAAGCGGCAAAAGGCGCTGGCGGAGGAACTCGAATGGGTGCGTATGAACCCCAAGGGCCGCCACGCCAAGAGCAAAGCGCGCATTGCCGCCTACGAAAGAATGCTATCGGAGGACCAGGAAAAGCGTCGTGAGGAGATCGAAATCTACATCCCGCCCGGGCCGAGGCTGGGCCAGCTGGTCATCGAAGTGAAAGACGTGTCGAAAGCGTACGGGGATAATCTGCTTTTCGAAGGTCTGGACTTTTCCCTCCCGCCCGGCGGTATTATCGGCGTGATCGGGCCCAACGGCGCGGGCAAGACGACGCTGTTCAAATTGATCACAGGCCAGGAAGAGCCGGACTCCGGCGCGATTCGCATCGGTGACACGGTCAAACTGGGCTACGTCGATCAGAACCGCCCGCTCGATCCGGCGAAAAGCATCTGGCAGGAGATCGCCGGCGGCGAGGAACTCATCCGGTTGGGCCATCGTGAGATGAACTCGCGCGCATACGTGGCCCGGTTCAATTTCTCAGGCCAGGACCAACAGAAGAAAGTGGACCAACTTTCCGGCGGTGAACGCAATCGCGTGCATCTCGCGAAGATGCTCAAAGAAGGCGCCAACGTCCTGCTGCTCGACGAGCCCACCAACGATCTCGACGTGAACACACTGCGGGCGCTGGAAGAGGCGCTGCTGGAATTTGCCGGATGCGCCGTGGTCATCTCGCACGACCGGTGGTTCCTCGACCGTGTCGCGACGCACATCCTCGCCTTCGAGGGGGACAGCCGCGTTTACTGGTTCGACGGCAATTTTTCCCAGTATCACGAGAACTACCGGGAGCGGACCGGCCTCGAAGCCGATCGGCCTCATCGGATCAAATACAAACGACTGACACGAGACTCATGAGGCATCGTCATGAACCTTTCCGGCAAGATCGCCCTGATCACGGGCGGGGCCAGCGGTATCGGGAGGCTGGTGGCCCTTCGACTCGCCCAGCGCGGCGCCCACGTGGTACTCTGGGACATCCACTCCGAACCGCTCTCTCGCGCTGCAGATGAAATCCGGGCCGCAGGAGGCCGCGTTTCCACTTTCGTATGTGACGTTTCCGACCGCACGTCCATTTATCAGACGGCCGGACGCGTGCGAGCGGAGGTGGGCCGCGTCGACATCCTGATCAACAACGCGGGTGTGGTTTCCGGAAGGCCGTTCGCCGACTGTTCCGACGAGCAGATCGAGCGGACCGTGCGCGTAAATATTCTGGGTGTGCTCTGGACGACGAAAGCGTTCCTGCCCGACATGATCGCCGCCAACAACGGGCACATCGTAAACGTCTCGTCGGCCGCCGGCCTCATCGGGTCGGCGCGGCTAGCCGACTACAGTGCGAGCAAGTTCGCCGTCTTCGGTTTCGACGAGTCCCTCCGGATGGAATTCCACCGCCGCAAGCTGAAGATCCACACGACCGTCGTGTGCCCGTTCTTCATCAACACCGGCATGTTCGACGGCGTGAAGACGCGTGTGCCGTGGCTCCTGCCGATCCTCGACCAGCACAAGGTGGCGCGCCGTATCGAACGCGCCATTTTGCACAAACGAAAGCGGCTCATCATGCCGTGGATCGTGTATACCGCGGCGCCGCTGCGTGTGCTGCCCGTCCGTGCGTACGACTTCATCGCCAACGTATTGGGTGTCAACCACTCCATGGACGATTTCAAAGGCCGTGCGGCCTGAGGAGACCACCGTGACCATCGACATTCGTCGACAAACCGTGACGGCGATCAACCCCGCCACCGGCGAATCGCTCGGGACGCTGCCATACGACACGCCTGCCGATCTCGAACGATGTATTCACGAAGCGCGCGCGTCCTTTCCCGCATGGTCCGTGGCGCCGCTCCGAACGCGCGTCCGGTATGTGCGGCGGCTCAAGGATTACATGACGGAACATGCGGATGAACTCGCCGAGACGATCTCGCGCAACAACGGCAAAACCCGGGTCGAAGCGATGGCAACGGAAGTCGTACCCGCGATTCTGGCGGTCGATTACTACTGTAAGAAGGCGAGAAGATTCCTCAAGCCCGTTCCGTGTGGGCGTGGGAACGTCCTGCTGATCAACAAGCGCGGCAGGGTCGTGCGCACGCCGTTCGGGGTCGTGGGGATCATCACCGCATGGAACTATCCGTTTGCGATCCCTCTTTCCGAAATTGCGATGGCGCTACTGGCGGGGAATACGATAGTGGCGAAACCGGCCGATGAAACTCCGCTCGTGGCGAAGGCGCTGCAAACGTGCTTGGAGGCGTGCCGGTTTCCGGCGGGCGTCGTGTCGGTCGTATTGATGCCGGGTCCCGGAACAGGGGAGGCGATGCTCGATGCCGGGGTCGACAAACTGTTCTTCACCGGATCGACGCGCGTGGGTAAGAAATTAATGGCGAAGGCGGCGGAAACGCTGACACCGCTGGTGCTCGAACTGGGCGGCAATGACGCCATGATCGTTTGCGAAGATGCGGACCTCGAGCGGGCGGCGGGCGGAGCGGTGTGGGCTGGCTTCCAGAACGCCGGCCAATCGTGCGGCGGCGTTGAACGGATATACGTCCACGAGCGAGTGTATGACACGTTCCTGGTCGTCCTCAAACGGAAGATCGAGGCGCTGCGGATCGGACCGGACGTCGATCATAACGTGGACATGGGATCGATGACGGTGGAACGTCAGGTCGAGACGGTGCGCCGCCACGTCAGCGACGCGCTCGACAAAGGCGCAACGATCTTCGCCCAATCGAAGCCGTCCGTTGAATCGTCTGCACGCATGCTGCCCGCCATGGTCCTCACCGACGTAATGCACGACATGCTTGTAATGAAGGACGAGACATTCGGTCCGGTGGTCGGCGTGATGAAATACGCCACGGATGAGGAGGCGGTAAGGCTGGCCAACGATTCCCATCTTGGCTTGACCGGTTCCGTCTGGTCGCGGAATCGAAGGAAGGCGGAGCGTATCGCTCGGCAGATTCGTGCCGGTGTCGTCATGGTCAACGACCACCTGATGAGTCACGGTCTGGCGGAGACCCCGTGGGGTGGGTTCAAGGAGTCGGGCATCGGCCGCACGCACGGCCGGCTCGGCTTCGACGAAATGACCCAGCCGCAGACGATCGTGCACGATATCCTGCCGTTTGTCAAGAAGGACGTCTGGTGGCCGCCGTACAGCGAGTCGGTGTACAAAGGGCTCCGCGGAGTCGCGATGACGCTGTATGGAGAGGGGTTGATGAAGAAGCTGGAGGGGTTGGTCGCGTTGATGAGGATTTTGCCGAGAGTGTTCAAGAAATGAGAATGGAGGCTTCAGCTGTCGATAAACTACTTGTTGGCGGGAAGGACCGCAGCTCGTCAACGGGGTTCTGGGCTGCCGAAGGGGTGACGCCGGTTTCTCTATGAACCGGGAATAAGGCAGAATGCCTGAAGGCTTTTTCTCCCCGCCGGTGTATCGAGCAGCGTCCCCACGGGGATTCGAACCCCGGTTACCGCCGTGAAAGGGCGATGTCCTAGGCCTCTAGACGATGGGGACTCGCAAAAGGCGGCCCAATATATGGGAAGCGGAAGCACATTGCAAGAGTATTCTGGTCCGGGAGATGGGTTAAAACTCAACATCACCTTTCGCAAAGGGTCTCCACGAGCTGAAGTCCGTGGCAATGCTGAGAATTCCCGGCGGCTGCCTCTGTTTTTGGCATTTTGGGTCAGCTCCCCTGAGGTAGCGTTCTTCTTAATGCCCACAAAAACAAAAGCCACCAGCCTGCGATCACCGGTGACTTCTTGCGGGTGACTGAGGGGTCTCGAACCCCCGGCCTTCAGGGCCACAACCTGACGCTCTAACCAACTGAGCTACAGTCACCATGTAGGGCGGACGCAAGGTAGAGAATCAACCCTTGATTTTCAAGCGGAATTTGCCGAACTGCCCCTGTACAAGCGCCCCCTGCGGTAATCCTCATGCAAGAAATATTGGAGTGGATCTATAGCCAGTCCGCTTTGCTGTGTCATCAGATCGACGCGCGAACGCTGATGTTGGGCGACGAACTGCTTCCCTTGTGTTCGCGGTGCACCGGCATTTATTCGGGCGCGTTCTGGGGGACGGTCCTCGTCGGCGGCCGGCTGGGCTTGCGTCGAAGCTTTCGCGGGGACAGAAGATTCATCGCGTTTATCGTGATTCTGATCGGTTTTGCGCTGCTTGACTGGTTCATCGGCATCCACGAGGTGTACGACCACAACCTTCCCCGCCTGGCCAGTGGGTTTGCGTTTGGCCTGGCCGTCCTGACAGTCGTGTGGTCCATGCTGAGTGCGAGACTCTGGGCCGCGGGAGAACATCGCCACACCGATCTCGGTCGTCCTTTTGTTGCAGCGGCGGTTGCAGTGGCAGCCGTCTATACGGCCATCGCTGCCGCCTTCTTTGAATGGACGGTTTCCTACTACATCTTCCTTGTCTCCGAACTGCTCGGAGTGGTCATCCTGTTCACGCTCGCAAACGCCCTGATGGTCCTGCTCGTCTTCTCCAACCTCCAGCACCGCGCTCATCTGCGGCGGCACTACCTCCTCGCAGCCGTGTGGGGTTTCTTCCTCTTTGTAATGGAGTGGTTGATAGTACTCTGGATCACGTAACCCCGGATGCCGCTGATTGCAACGTTTCGTTCGACGAGGATACGCATGAGATTGCGCTGGGTTGTGTTCACGGACGTAGGGGGTGACGTACGGCCGCGGTCCAGGATGCAAAGAAACCGTGTTTTTTTGAACGGAATGTCCTATCTTTGCAGCCGTTTTCACAAGGGAACGAACGGGAAAGGACCGTATGGTTAGCAAAGAATCGATCCTGGCCGCACTCGGTCGAGTGGTGGACCCGGATCTTCATCGGGATATTGTGAGTCTTGGATTTGTCCAGGACCTCAACATAGAGGACGGCCGGGTGGCCTTCAAGGTCGTGTTGACCACGCCGGCATGTCCTGTCAAAGACCTTTTGAAGAAGCAGTGCGAAGAAGTGGTTGCGGCCGTGGACGGTGTTAAGTCCGTGTCGGTCGATATGCAGGCCAAAACCATTGCGCGAGCGTCCTCCAGCCTGCCTCTGCTGCCGGGGGTGCAAAACGTGATCGCGGTGGCAAGCGGCAAAGGCGGGGTGGGGAAGTCCACCGTGGCAACGAATCTCGCCATCGCCCTCGGCGTGCTCGGCGGTAAGGTGGGCCTGCTGGATGCGGACATTTACGGGCCGAGCATCCCGCTCATGATGGGAGTAAAGGACCAGCCTACGATGGATGAGAACAAGAAACTCATTCCGCTGGAAAACCACGGCATCCGGATGATGTCCATCGGGTTCATGCTGCCGGACGACCAGGCGCTGGTGTGGCGCGGACCGATGGTGGCGCAGGCGCTGACGCAGCTCATGCGAGACGTGGAGTGGGGGGAACTGGACTATCTGGTTGTGGACCTGCCGCCCGGCACCGGCGACGCACAATTGACGCTGGCGCAGTCGATTCAGATGGTCGGAGCGGTCATTGTGACGACGCCGCAGGACGTGGCCTTGATCGACGCACGGCGGGGCGTGGGCATGTTCCAGAAAGTCAACGTGCCGATCCTTGGCATTGTGGAGAATATGAGCTACTACGTGTGCCCCAACTGCAACCATCGTGCGGAAATATTCTCACACGGCGGTGCAAAAAAAGCCTGTGAGCAGTACGAGGTACCCTTTCTCGGTGAGGTTCCGCTGGACATGGAGACGCGGATCGCGGGGGATGAGGGCCGACCGATCGTAGTGGCCCGGCCCGATTCGCCTAATGCAAAGGCGTTCCTTGAGATTGGAAAGAAACTGGCAAGCATGATCAGCGTGCTTCGTTACGGCAGCGACGAGGCCAGGGCCAGCATGCTCGGGCAGAAGGTGTTCTTCGCCAACACGCGTCTGAAGGTCATTTGACGGAGTTTGTTATTGATTGGCAAAGACGGATCGGCTATATTGGCGGCCTTGAATGTACCTCCGTCGGAGGATTAGGCTAATTGGTAAGTCAGCAGTCTTGAAAACTGCCGTCCGAAAGGACTTGGGGGTTCGAGTCCCTCATCCTCCGCCTGAACGCTGATGGACTGGAGAGGTGGCCGAGTGGCTTAAGGCAGCGGTTTGCTAAACCGCCGTACGGTTGTAAAGCTGTACCGGGAGTTCGAATCTCCCCCTCTCCGCGACAAGAACGAGAGAGTGGCTGAGCGGGAGTTCTGCGGCGGAGGCGCATCTCAGCCAGAGGCCGATCTTACGACGTCTGTGGTATTTCATCTCGTCCTGCCGCCAACAAAAAGGCCTGGTATACGGGCCTTGTTTCGTATGAGGGGAGTATGTTTTGCGTCTATGGGTTGTGGAGTGATAAGCTGGGCAAGCGCGTGGAGGAGGGGACTACCCGGTTGAAGTGTCCACGGCCGTGTTAGCGATGCGCAAACAGCCGTATGTCCACGGTAGTGCCCTTTCCCGGAGAGCCGGTTACCTCGATCTTGCCGCGGTGCTTGTTGATAACCGCATAGACCTCCGATAGGCCAAGACCACGCCCTGCACCAACGGGCCTCGTGGTAAAGAACGGTTCGAAGATCCTCGAGGCCACCTCGGGAGCAATACCCACGCCGTTGTCGGTGATCAGGATCCTGATGCCGCGTCCCTCCGTTGGATGCTCGGTCCGAATGGAAAGGACGCCTTCACCGGGAGCAAGAAGTCCGCTCTTCTCCGCCTCCCGAATCGCCTGTACGGCGTTGTTCAGAATGTTGATGAAACTCTGGTTAAGCTCCCGCGCATTGGCCCGCACAACCGTTCCACATTGAAACGTCTTATGGACCTGAATGTCCCGGGTCTGGCCAAAGAAAACGGAGAGTATGTGCTCCAGTTGGGCCTCGACGTCCACCTCTCCGATGGAAGTTTCGTCATAGTGCGTGAAGGCCTGGAGGTTCTGCACGATCTCCTTGATGCGCTCGCCGCCGCGGACCGACGAGTCAATGGCCGCCCGCACCTCCGATAACAACTCCTGACGATCGAATTCCTCCCACAATTGCTCGCGTTCCAACACGGATGAACTCGGGTCCCCGCTGAGCTCAATGTAACGGAGAATCCGGTCCGCATGCTTGCGAATGAAGTCGAGATTGGGAAGGACGAATGTCAGGGGATTGTTGATCTCGTGGGCCAACCCGGCGACCATTTGTCCGATGGCAGCCATCTTTTCCGATTGCAGGAGTTGTGCCTGAGTTGCTGTGAGTTCCCTCGTGCGGGTCTCGACTACGGTTTCCAGTTCCCGGGTCCTTCGCTGCAGGCGGCGGACACGGAATCGGACGAGGGCGAGGACGATCGTCAAGGAAAGAAAAGCGTACAGCAGGTAAGCCCACCACGACAGGTACCACGGCGGCCGTATGCGAAACGTGAGGGAAGCCTCAGACCCGATGTTCCCAAAAACATCCCGTCCGCGCACGCGGAACGTGTGGGTACCGGAGGGCAGATGAACGTATTCCCGAAATGCCGAGCGGCTCCAGTCAGACCAGTCCTGCTCCAAACCCTCGAGCCTGCATTGAAATTCCGAGGCATCCTCGTACACGGGCAGAGCGAAGTCCAACCGCACCGTTTGGCGGCCATGGAGTGTTAGCGGTGGATCGCTCCTGTCCCGCGTGGAGTCCAGCCGTGGCCCTCCTTCGTGGCTGCGCAGGCCGCGAAGGATCGTCGGGAGGTGGCGCTGCATGCTTCGGGACAGGCGGCTGTCGTAGCGTATGAGGAGGTTGTCTCCTCCGAACCATTCAATGCCGGCGTCGTCACGGGTAAACGCGTACTGAGTTTCAGCCTGGAGCGGCCAGATGCGATTGATGTGGTTCTCATTCGTACCACCTGCAATCCACCCCGGACTCATCGTCCACCGTGTCCGGTTCAGGGCGAAGAGAGCCTCCATGCTGAAAGCAGTCCAGTAAGCCGAATCGACCGTCTCGAAGCGCTGCGCGATTTCGTCAAACCGGTACCATCCCCGGGAAGTGTTGAATAACGGTCCGCCGGGTGCGGCGATGAGACGTACCGGTCCCACAGGCAGCCCTTCCGGTTCGCCGAATCGACGTACGGACGGAATCGACAACCAGCCGGAAGAAAAATCCAGTCGAAGAACCCCTTGAAAATCCGTTCCAGCCCAAAGGGTAGAATCTCCGAGCGCTACCGCCTCTTTGACTTCCTCGGGCACGTCCGGGAGCCGCTCCTGCGGGACCCACACGCCATCCGTCCTTCTCACCAGGCGCCACAATCCGTCGGTGGTTCCTGCGAAGGCAACACTGCTGTCGCCCGGGACGGAGGTGACCATGCGGGCGAGCTGTTTTGCAATAAGCCGCGGACGTTTTTGGCCGATGTGATACACTCCCGATCCGGTCGCCGCGAGCACATCGCGGCCAACGGAAGCAAGACCGTAGTAATAAGGAGCATCGGTGATAAGCGGCTCAAACACCGGACTCTGCGACGGGTGCCGCATTCGAAAGACGCCCCTTGAGGAGGAGATGATCATGTCGCCGTCCAGGAAAGCGAGTGCGTAGATCTTACCGTCCCAGCCGAACGTCGGGTCAAAGAGGGAGAAAGGTGACTGAATCTCGATGCGACTGAGCCCGTTGTGTCGGTAACCGACCCAGAGCGCGCCGTCCCGATCGATGAACACACAGGCGAGATTGTTGGCAGGCAGGAAATTCGAGCGGTCCATGATCCGGCGCACCTCGCCGTGTGGTCCCACCATAACGATCCCGCCGAGAATCGTGGCAAACACATAGTCGCCGCTCGGAAGACGCCGTCCATCGTAGATGAACTGGGATTTCAGATAGTCATCTGCTGCCGTCGGAAGCGGGGAGACCCTTGCTCCATCGTAGACGTACAGCCCTTCCGCTCGTGTGGCAATCAGAAGCCGGTCATCACCGTACGAAAGGACGGCGTTGATTTTCTTGTCTGCGAAGAATGAACCGCCGGCCACGAGTATCAGACTGTCGTTCCTCATCCGCTGCAGGCCTATGCCGACGGTGCGGGCATACAACGTGTCCCGGACGCTGGAGATTACGTCGAATCTCGGTGCGGTCCAGACCCGGACGCTGTCCCGGCGGAACCGTACGATGTGACGATACATGCGGAAGTACACACCGTCGCTCGTTGCGGCGGCGTCCCAGATCTCGGCAAGGTCGAACTGCGGATGCGTCCGCCGATTCAACAGCGATTCGTACTGGAGATCTCCTGCCGCGTCGGGTACCAGTCTGCCGAATTCCCCCTGAGCGCACACGAAGATTGTCCCGTCCCTGTCGACGGTCAGCCATCGACCCGCGGACCTGTTGGCGACCGGTATGATCCGCCACCGCGAGCCGTCGTATTCAAGTACTCCGGAACCGTTTGCCGTGTACAGGAATCCGCGGTCGTCCTGGACTATACACCAATTGTCCGCCGCGGCTCTGTACACGTTCGGCGGGAAATGACGCAGGATAGGCCTTCCCTCCGGACTCTGAGCCCGCACACCCCCTGCAGCAAGGGCAAGCAACACGGCCGCGGCCGCGCTATGTCTCACTAATGACAACAGTGGGAAACCCGTTACCGTGGGAATGCTTGCTAGCTTACCGAAAAATGGCGTCGTTTTCAATTCCTTTTCAGCGGCCCGCGCTGGTCCTGTTTGTGGCGGGAGGAGTCGAAGACCCAGCCAAGCAGGAGCAGCTTAAGGGGTAGGATATGGAATCCCGGCCGGATATGGCAGAGATGGGCTCCGGTGTCCTGCCAAATCCCACGGCATCGCAGTCCTCCTGGACCCGATGAGACGGGCCCGGATTACACGTCCGGATGAGTCGGCTGCCAGCGTATTCAGGAGCAACAAGGGATTCGTGTACAGAGTAACGGGATCGATCCTGGCCCAACCGAACGTCTGGCCGTGCAGAGCATGGCCCAGGGTCAACAAAAGAAGAAACACGCTCCGCATGAAACCTCCATGTTGGTCCTTTTCACGGCCCCTCTCTCCGGAGGTCCATGGTGCAGCAACAAAGCTACTTGATCTCTGCGAGTGTCTCCCGAATGGCCGTGTTCAACTCATCGGGAGCCTCGAGCATCGGATAGTGACCCGTTCCATGTAGATGTCGAAGTTTATAGCCGGCTCGACAGTATTTCTTCAGTGCACGCTCGTCCGTAGGGGTCGCATCGCTGTTGATCAGGTACATCGGTATCTTCATGGTTTCGGCGAGGCGGCGTTCGGTGGCACCTTCCCTGAGCAAGGCCTCGATCGTTCGATACGATACGAGCGAGTCCAGGCTTCCGATGTCCTTTAGGACACGTTCTACGATCGCAGAATCGGACGTCGGACTGAACAACGCCTGCCGCGCGTAGGCGGTTGCCGTTGCCGTATATTCCGATCGGAGGGACTTCATGAAATCATCCACCTGGGCCTGCTGCAGGGAGTCGAATTCCATCCCCAGCTGCTTGAACGAGTCGATGACGATGAATCCCTCGACGCGGTCGCCGCCTTTGTCCAGAACGTACTGGATGATATTAGCCCCCATCGAATGGCCAATGAGAACGACGTTCCGCAGATTGTGGTAGCGGAGGATGTCAAGCACGTCCTCCGCGTAGCGTGCGGGCGACCAATCATCGCGTTGGATCCTGGAACGGCCGTGGCCCGCAAGGTCCAACGCCACGATACGGTATTCGTTCTTGAACGTCTCCACTTGAGGTTTCCAGTAACTCGCGTCGATGGCCCAGCCGTGCACGAATACGAGTGTCCGATCGCCCTGACCGGAAAGGTCGTACTGGATTTCGGGCTTCTTCAACACGGTGCAGGCACAGACAACGAGTGTCAGTGAACAAATAGCGGCGCATCTCATGCGGTCGATATCCTTTCGTATAACATGTACAGTTGAACGATGATCGTAAGTGCCGGCTCAAGCAAATATAGGTCACACCCGCAATGGATGCAACCGACGGTTTCCGCATAAGGAAGGTCGTCATGCCGGACAGCTTCCGGCGTTGACTTTCACCCAATCCTTTGATATGATGGGGAACCCCCAGGGAAGAAAATATGAACATCTACGCGATTGTCATTCTGTTCACACTGCTCATCGGGTACGCGCTGGATCTGCTGAGCGGAGTGCTCTGCCTTCGTTCTCTCCATGACGAACCGCCGGAGGAACTGAAGGACGTTTTTGACCCCGACCGGTACCGGAAATCGCAGGAGTACACCAGGGTCCGTACGCGCTTCGGATTTGTGACCTCGACGTTTGCTCTGGTGTTGATCCTTGTTTTCTGGCTTGCCGGAGGCTTCAACCTGCTCGATGAGTGGATCCGCCGATTTCACTGGCCGGAGTTGCTGACGGGCATGGTCTACATCGGCGCACTGGCCGTCGGCCAGGCGGTGGTCCGGCTCCCGTTCAGCCTCTATTCCACATTTGTGATCGAGGAGAGGTTCGGGTTCAACAAAACTACATGGAAGACTTACGCAGCGGACCTGGTCAAGGGCCTGTCCTTGAGCGTTGTGCTGGGGGTGCCGCTTCTCGCTGCCGTGCTCTGGTTTTTTGATGCTGCCGGGACGCTGGCATGGTTGTACGCCTGGGCCACCGTCACTGCTTTTACGCTGTTCGTCCAGTACGTGGCTCCGGTATGGATCATGCCCTTGTTCAATAAATTCACTCCGCTCCAGGATGAGGAGCTCAGGACCGCCATTCTGAATTATGCGCGGTCGGTCCATTATCCGCTGAAAGACATCCTGGTCATGGACGGGAGCAAACGCTCCGCCAAGGGGAACGCCTTCTTCACCGGTTGGGGGAGGAACAAGCGCATCGCCCTCTTGGACACGCTGCTGGGCAAATACAGTGCGGGCGAGCTTGTCTCCGTCGTGGCCCATGAGGTCGGGCATTACAAGCTCCGGCACATCATCAAAGGCGCACTGCTCGGTATTCTGCACACGGGCGTGATCTTCTATCTGTTGTCCGTGTTCCTCACGCACGCCGGCTTGTTCGATGCGTTCGGGATGGAACGTACCTCTACGTACGCCGGCCTCATTTTTTTCGGGATGTTGTACGCTCCGATCGAGATGGTACTTTCGATAGGGCTCAACGCCCTGTCGCGTAGACACGAGTACGAGGCGGACCGTTTTTCGCTAGAAACGACCGGCAGCGGAGAAGCCCTTGCCGCCGCCCTGAAGAAATTGTCCGCTCACAACCTGACGAACCTGACTCCGCATCCTCTCAATGTGTTCCTGAACTATTCCCACCCTCCGCTGCGGGATCGGGTGCGGGCACTCCGGACAACGCCCGCGCCATAACCTCCGCCGTGCCCCGGCGCAGCGAGGGTCGAGATTATCCCCCCTCGTGCTTCCACGTGATGTCGTAGAGGTCCGTCCGGCGGTCCTGCCAGTTGAGCACGCTGCCCGACTGGCGATGCCGCTTGAGCATGGACACGTCCACTTCATCCACGATGATCGTTTCGATATTGGGGGTTGCTTCTGCCTGGATCGCGTCCCTTGCAAACGGTACGTCCGACGGCGTGAAAATGGCCGACTGTGCATAGTGCACATCGAGGTTCTCCACGAACGGAAGGTTACCCACGCTGCCCGCAATGACCACGTACACATGATTCTCGATGGCTCGCGCCTGGGCGCAGTAACGAACGCGCAGATATCCGTAGCGCTCATCGGTACAGAACGGTACGAAAATAATCTGTGCCCCCTGCTCGACCGCGGCCCGGCTCAGTTCGGGGAACTCAATATCGTAGCAGACCTGAATGGAGATCCGGCCTTTGTCGGTGTCTAACACCTCGAGGCGGTTTCCGGGTTTCACGCCCCACCAGCGCCGTTCGCTGGGAGGGATATGAAGCTTGTACTGTTTACCGATCGTACCGTCACGCCGGAAGAGGTACGAAATGTTGTAGAGATCCTCACCTTCGATCGTGAAGTGAGAACCGCCGACGATGTTGATGTTGTACTTTACCGCTAACTGGATGAAAAGTTCGAGGAAGCGAGGAGTAAATTCCGAAAGCTTCCGCATGGCCAGGGCGGGCCGGTCGGTCGGCATGAAAGACAGAAGTTGAGTGGTGAAGATTTCAGGAAAGACGATGAAATCGGACCGGTAGTCGGAAGCCACGTCGATGAAGTACTCGCATTGCTGGGCGAACGCCTCGAAATCCTTGATCATTCGCATCTGATACTGCACGGCGCAGATGCGGACCGGCTGGGCATGCGTGTACACCTTCGCAAAATCAGGTGCGAAATCGAGGTTGGCCCATTCGAGAAACGTGGCATAACCCCGGGACGCTTCGTCCGAGGTCAGGTAGTTGGGAATCAACCGCTTCAGGACGAATCCGTTAGCCAGTTGCGGCGTCAGAACCGGGTCGATGAGGATCTTGTTCATGACTTTATCAACGTATTCCCGCGCGCTCAAACGATCGGCGTGCTGGCCGTAGCCCGGTATACGCCCGCCGATGATGATACGGGTAAGGTTCATGCGCCGGCACAACTCCTTGCGGGCATCGTACAGGCGTCGCGCGAGTTTGAGGTCGCGGAATTCCGGGTCCACCATGATCTCGATGCCGTACAGCGTGTCGCCCTGAGGATCGTGGTTGGTGATCATGCCGTTGTTCGTGATCTCCCGCCAGGAATGCCATTCGGAATACAAATTGAAATCGAGGACCAGACTGCTGCTCGAAGCCACAAGTCGATCGTTGAATTCTATGCCTATCTGGCCCTCCGGGAAGACCGCAATCTGACTGTGAAACTGCTCGGTCGACCACGGCTTCATGCCGGGAAAACATCTCAATTGAAGGGCGACAACGGAATCGTAGTCGCTGAGTTTCAACGGGCGCAGGCCAATCTGCTTTTCGAATGCCTTGAGATCGATTCTAGCCATGCGTCCTACCCCGTCTCCTGCAGGAGCTCTTCTGTGAGTTCCTTACTCCTGGTGGCCATAAGTGCCACGGACATGAGAATCGTGGAGGCCACGATCACAAAGAACAGGATGCCGCTCGAGAAACTGACGATTCGGTGATGGGCCGGGATGCTGTAAAAGAGCAGTATCGTGATCAGCCCGCGCGGTGCAATAAAGAGTTCAGGCATGATCCGTCCGCTGATTAGGGTTCTGAGGTATGCGTACCGCACCAACAGGATGGAACCGAGTATGAGAATCCCCACCAGAATGACCGAAGGATCGGCCAGCGTGGTCAGATGAATGGATAATCCGAATATCAAAAAGAAAAAAGTCCGGACGAAGAACGCGAGCTCGGCCGTTACGCTCTTCAGCATGTCAATCTCAATATTCAATTTTGAAGTATTGAACCAACGTTGGAACCGTCCGCGAATGAAGACATCTGTGTTGTTGACGAACAGGCCAATCACAAAGATGAGGAGAAGGGTGGACAAGTGATAGAGTTTCCCCAGCGAATACGAGATGACCAAAACAGCCAGTACCAACATGAACTTGACATGGTGAGTAGACTTCTCCAGAAAGAACATGAGGAGAAGGCACGACACAAGCGCAATGACCGAAATGACCACGATATCTGCTCCGAGACGCACAAGCGACCCGGTGCTAAAATCCGCACTGAAAGCCACGAAGTTGAAGAACATAATACCCAGGATATCGGAGAACGTAGATTCGTAGATAATGAAGTCCTTCTTTTCCCTGTTAAGGTTGACAACACTGGGAACGGCTATGGCACTGGAAACAACGCCGAGCGGGACAGCATTGACCAGCGCCGTTAGGAAGGGGACTTCCAGCAATACCATGAGAATCCAGGCGATCAAGAAGGACGTCAGAAGTAGCACAAAGAACGCAGAAGCGAGACTTCTTCGGATCACCGGCAGCTGGTCCCGGGAAAGACGCAGATCGAGGGAACCTTCGAGTACGATGAGAATGAGTCCCAGCGTTCCCAGAATGGGCAACATGGCGGCGGGTACTGGAAGTTTCAGCGACCAGTGCGCGGCCGCGAAGCTGCAGGCCACACCCATCGACAGGATCATGAGCACGGAAGGAATCCGAATCATCTTCGCAAGCAAATCGAAGACATACGACAATACGATGACAGCCGATCCTGCAATCAGGAACATATAGGTTTGCATTTCCTGAGACATGCCACCTCGGTTGGCTATTGGGACCGCAGATATGTAACCATTTTCGGCGCCTTTTTCCATAACGAAGACTGAGCAAAGCTAAGATAAAGACCGTCCGAAGAGCTCAGAGAACGGTGCCTGGGAGCCCTTCGAACGGATGCAATCAGAACAGACCCACCGCGTGCAGGACCAGAACCAGTACTCCAACGACGATCATTGCTATCAATGCCTTGAATTCCTTCGTGAAGCCGGCAAGGTTATCTTCACGCTGGTTGCTCCGGGGTGTATGAGGCTTTGCCATAACACCTCCTGCGTGAGAGCGTTGAATGAGGGGTGAATTAGCGGCTACAGGGAGGCGGAGGTCTCGGAGGATGTATCAGGTCGGAAAACGGAGACCAGTAGGCTCCATAGGAAGCCTTTAGCGCAAAGAACGGCAGTTGAGGGCTAAGGAAGTCAATGCGCTGGTCCAGATCCCAGACAAGGGGACAATTCTTCTTTGGGGGCGTGATATGCCGTTTCGAAATCCAGACCGCCTTGGCCGAAGTTTCTGCCGTCACGTCGGAGCGGTAGCTCGAGTTTCCCTCGATGCCTGCCAGGGGAGCGGGATAGAGCTGGATGAGAACCCACGTAAGCGAGAAATACGTGAGCACCAACGCCGGAGTTAGCAACTTAGATCCAAAGTTCATGATTTCAAGTAAAGAGTTCCTGGGCAAAATTCAAGTTAAAACAGACAAAACACTCCCTTCGTCGAGACCACAGAGCACGGACTCTGAAAAGTGGATTGCGAGGAAGAGCCTCTTTTTATTGATTTTAAAAGATAATTCGACTAAACTCACATTCGGAGAACCTGACAAGTTCTACAAGAGTTGGAGAAAGAACCGTGAGTTCATTTCAAGTGATGCCTGCGAAAGCGATGAGTCGACTTGGGACAGAGACGGCATTTGAAGTGCTTGCAAGAGCCAAAGCCCTGGAAGCCAAAGGAAAAGACGTTATTCATTTGGAAATCGGTGAACCGGATTTCGACACACCTGCCAACATCATTGAGGCGGCGAACAGGGCGATGAGGGAAGGATGGACACATTACGGACCCGCCCCGGGCCTTCCGGAACTGCGGAAGATCGTTGCGGACCACATTGCGGGCACACGCGGGATGCCGGTGGATCCGGAAGAGGTCGTGATCACACCGGGTGGAAAGCCGATTATATTCTTCCCCATCCTTGCGCTGATCGAGGAAGGCGATGAGGTCATCTACCCCAATCCCGGATTTCCCATCTACGAATCGATGATCAACTTCGTGGGCGGCAAGGCCGTTCCGCTCAAGATCGGCGAGGAAAACGAGTTTCGGCTCGACGTCAACGAACTTCGATCCTCGGTATCCGAGAGGACCAAGCTCATCATCATCAATTCTCCGGCCAATCCCACGGGCGGTTTTCTGACGCAAAAGGACCTCGAAGCCATTGCGGAGATCGTGCGACCGTTCAACTGCTACATCCTGTCAGATGAGATATACAGCAGGATCGTCTACGACGCCGAACATCGAAGCATTGCCGCTTTGCCCGGCATGAAGGAACGCACGATCCTCCTGGACGGTTTTTCCAAGACCTATTCCATGACCGGATGGCGCGCGGGGTACGGGGTCATGAACAAAGACATGGCCCGGATGGTCACTCAACTCATGATCAACAGCAATTCGTGCACGAACTCGTTTGTTCAGCGCGCGTGTATGGAGGCGCTCCAGGGGCCGCAGGACGCCGTCTTGAAAATGGTGGCCGAATTTCGTCGGCGCCGGGACATCATTGTAGACGGGCTGAATCGAATCAAGGGGTTCCGCTGCCGGAAACCCTTCGGTGCCTTTTACGTGTTCCCCAATGTAACCGGGACAGGCGTGGATTCACGCAAGCTGGCCGACCACCTGCTCAACGAGGCCCATGTGGCCGTCTTGTCGGGTACGGCATTTGGCAGCAACGGGCAGGGCTATCTTCGCCTGTCGTACGCCAATTCCGTCGAGAACATCCGGAAGGCTTTGGACCGTATCGATGCGGCCGTGCGGAATATCTAATCGAGGAGCGAGCACGTGACTACTGCGATGACATCAGCAAAAAAGACGCCCTTTTACGAGCAGCATGTTCAAGCCGGCGCAAAACTGGCCGAATTCGCCGGCTACCTGATGCCCATCCGGTACGACGGGGACATCGTCGAGCATCAGCGGGTGCGGACGCATGTAGGTGTGTTCGACGTGTCCCACATGGGCGAATTCTACGTGACCGGGGACAGCGCGCTGGATTTTGTCCAGAAGATGACCGTGAACGATGTCTCCAAACTGGCCGTGTTCCAGGCCCAATACTCGGCCATGTGCAGGGAACACGGGGGGATCGTAGACGATCTTATTGTCTACCGTTTTCCGGACAAGTTCATGCTCGTCGTCAACGCTTCCAATATCGACAAGGACTTCAGCTGGCTTAAGGAACATTGTCCGGCCGGTGTGGGTCTTGAGAATGCCAGCGACCGCATTGCCCTGCTGGCCGTGCAGGGCCCGATGTCCCGCGCGGTCCTCCAGCCGCTGACTCCCGTGGACCTCAATCGGATCAAGTTCTACTGGTTTGCCGAAGGCGAACTGGCCGGTGTTCGCATGACCGTCTCCCGCACCGGCTATACGGGTGAGTTGGGATTCGAGCTTTACTTTGATGCACAATACGCCGACAAGATCTGGAGCGCCGTAATGGAATCCGGTGCCCGCCACGGAATCGGATTGGCCGGACTCGGGGCGAGAGACACCCTCCGTCTGGAGATGAAATACTGTTTATACGGGAACGACATCGATGAAACGACGCATCCGCTCGAAGCGGGCCTCAGCTGGGTCACCAAACTCAACAAGGGCGAGTTCATCGGCCGAAAGGCGCTCCTCAAAGCAAAAGCCGACGGACTGAAGCGGCAACTGATCGGTCTGGAGATCGACGGACGCATGCCTGCACGGCATGGCTATGAAGTTCAGAAGGACGGCCGCCCGGTCGGGGTTGTCACAAGCGGAACCTATTCGCCGACGCTGCAGAAGTCCATTGCCATGGCCTACGTCTCTGTGGACCTGTCTGCGGTCGGTTCCCTCGTAACGGTGAAAGGGCGCAGCCGGGACCTGTCCGGCCGGGTCGTATCCACACCCTTTTACAAAGGCGATCCCAGTCAATAATCGAGGAGTCGGATCGTCAGATTTAATGGCCGCAAAGAAACGAAATACCCCCAAGAGCCCCTCTCCAAAATCTCCCCAGAAACCGTCCCCCCCGAAAGGGCTTCGCCTCAACCTCAGCACAAAGGTAAAAGAAGAAGTTCTTGGTCTCGTTGTGATGGCCCTATGCGTGTTGTTCATGCTGGCGATCTCGACGCATCGGGCGCAGGAGCAGCCTGGCACCATAATGGACCTCTGGCGGGCGAATCGACTTCAGAACATGCTTGGGCCCGTCGGTGCATATCTTTCCCATCTCCTGGCGGCGTGTACGTTCGGGTACGCGGCGCTGGCGTTTCCCGTCCTCGGCTTTGTCTACGGGTGGCTGATCTTCACCCATCGGAGTATCTTTGTCGTCAATCAGTTCGCCTTTTACATCCTGACGCTCATGCTGCTGGTGTCGGTATGGTCGGCTCTCCCCATGACGCTCCGGGGTGAAGACAACTGGGAGTACAGCGGATTGGTCGGCGGAATGATCGCGCACAACCTCTATCAATGGATGAAAGTTGGAGGCGTGATCCTGTGGGTCGCGCTCTCTATCGTGTGGTTCATCGTGGTCACCAGGATCAGCATTGCCGATCTTGTTCCGGCCGTCCGGGAAATATTCCTCACGGGCTTTCGAAAGACGACCTCCGCGGTGGGCCGATTCAAACATCGGCAGGAGCGTTTACGCGGGGAGTCGGCGGAACTGGAACCTACAGCAAACGATGTAGAGGAGGCCAAAACGCCGCTGGTGCCGCAGTATCTACAAGACGGGAACAAGAACCAGCCGCTCTCCGACGCACGGACATCCGTCGAGGACACAGAAGAACTTACGGAGCGTCATGAGGCTTCTTTGACTGCCGAACAGGACAAACGCAAGGATCTTGAAAAGGAGGATTCCTCATTCGATACGGCCCTGATCCGGGACATGGAGGTGCTCGGCCGTATCGACAAGCAGTTCGTGCCGCCAGAGATCGTTCTGCCGGAGACCGGTGAGACCGGGCTGGCCGAGGGCAACGAAGGGGACCAGCGGGAGACTCTGAAGAAAAAAGACCTCGAGGAGGTTGCGCCGGGCGGCCTGGATTTGGCCACGGTCAATCTGAAGGACCTGGCGAAGGATAGTTTCGATAAAGAACATGCGTCGTTGGATCTGAAGACACGGCGAGAGGACCTTGAAGAGGAGGAGACTCGAGGGTCCGAGGTGGAAGACGAGGAGAAACCTGCGGAAGCGGTGCCGCCTCTACAGGTACTTTTCGACAAGGAGGAGATTCCCGAAGGTGAACCTCTGAAACGGACGAAGGCGAGCCGTGCCGATGAACCGAAAGAGCAGGATGAGGACTGGGACAGACTCAACCAGGCCGCCCGCCGAAGTTACCGCGTTCCGCAGCTGGATCTGTTGGATGCGACCAAGGAGGCGGAGAAGTTGTCCGAAGAGGACATCGCCATACTGGACTCAAAGATCAACCAGATCATCTCGACGCTCGGGCAGTTTGGCATCAACACGAAGGTCGTCGCCACGGAATACGGCGGACCAGTCGTCGCGATCTACCAACTGGAGCTTCCCTCCGGACTCAAAATCTCGCGTGTAACGGGACTCGAGGACGAGCTGGCCCTGGCGATGAAAGTCAAGTCCGTCCGCATGGTGCCGGTGACGGCCAAAGGCACGATCCAGGTGGAAATTCCGAAGCCCAGACCCACCCCGGTCCTCATTCGAAGTCTGTTCGAGGATAAAGCATTCAAGAACGCCCGCCAGAAATACCGGCTAGGTCTGGCCCTGGGAAAGACCATCGACGGCACGATCCACATCGAGGACCTTTCCCGGATGCCCCACCTCCTCATCGCGGGAACAACAGGTTCAGGCAAGAGTGTAGGCGTGAATTCGATGATCACGAGCCTGTTGTATCAGTACGATCCCTCGGACGTCAAATTCGTGCTGATCGATCCGAAGAAGGTGGAGCTGGCGTTGTATCGCAATCTGAAGAACCACCATTTGATCTGTCTCTGCAATGATGCCGGCGAAATCCTCGAAGACGTGATCACGAGGCCGGAGTACGCCAAGTTGATGCTGCGGGCGTTGGTGGAGGAAATGGAGGAGCGGTACGAGAAGCTGGCCCACGCGAACGTCCGGAACATCGAGGATTACAACCGCCGCTGGCAGGAAGGCAAGTTGCCGGAGGACGGAAAGCACGACCATCACAAGCTCGAATACATCGTGGCGATCATCGACGAATTGGCGGATCTCATGATGACCAGTCCGCGAGAGGTAGAAACCTCGATCACACGGCTGGCACAGATGGCACGTGCAGTGGGCATACACCTGGTCGTGGCGACGCAGCGGCCGTCCGTGGACGTGCTGACGGGATTGATCAAGGCCAATTTCCCGGCCCGCATCGCGTATCAGGTTCGCAGCAAGGTGGATTCCCGTACGATTCTGGATATGGGAGGAGCCGAGTTGCTGCTCGGTAAGGGCGATATGCTGTATTTGCCGCCGGGCCAGATGCCGATCCGCATCCAGAACGCATTTACGTCCACCCGTGAAACAGAAGAGATCGTGGATTACATCAGCCGTATGCCGGCCTTCCCGCGGAAGTCGTTCGTGGTGAAGGAAGAGCCCCGGGAAGAATTGGACAGGGATGCGGAAGCGGGGGCCCACGATGCGCTCTTCAACGAAGCTCTCGAAATCGTCGTGCGGCACAACCAGGGCTCCGCGTCGCTGCTGCAGCGCCGCTTGAGCATCGGATACGCAAGGGCTGCGCGGATCATCGACCAGCTGGAACGCGCGGGCGTCGTGAGCGCTCAGGAAGGGGGCAGGCCTCGGCAGGTATTGATCACAGAAGACCAGGTGGTGATGTTCCGTGTGTGAAAAATTGTCTGTTCATTTCGGCCATATTTTTGTATAATACACCGCCCAAAACGTAAAGGCGCTGTTCATGTCTGTTTCGACGGTCACGATGATGCTGTGGATGATTCTTCCGGGCCCTGCGGCGGCGGGGGAGGACGCACAGTCGATCATCAAGAAGGTGCAAAACCGCTACAAGAAGATCGATTCCTTCGTGATCAATTTCGATTATCATTTTCAGTGGAAATTGACCGGCAAGAACCAGGACCTTCAGGGCAAGCTGTTCTTCCGTAAAGAGAACAACATCCGGTATGAATTAGGTCAGCAGTTGAACATCACCGACGGCGAAACCGTGTGGCAGTATTCGGAAGTCAACAATCAGGTGATCATTGACCGCTTGAAGAAGAACAGCAAGAGCCTCTTCCTGCCCAAGTACTTCCTCTACGAATACCTGGACAAGTTCGTCTCGGAGGTAATTGCTGTGGAGGCGAATCGCGGACGGTCGTTCTACGTGCTGAAGATGAACCCCAAGGACAAGGACGACTTCGTGCAGAGCATGAAGGTATGGGTCCCCTCGGACACGTGGATCACGGAAAAGGTGGAATATGTGGACCTGGAAGGCAACCGGATCTCCTACGAGTTTACGCACATTGAAGTGGATCAGCCCATCAGCCCGAGATTGTTTTCCTTCGAGCCGGAATCGGGTATGGATGTGGTCGACCTGAGGTAACTGTTCTTTGAAAAGGTTTCTCTTTCTGCTCTTCAATGTCATGATCAGTGCGGTGTTCCTGTGGCTTGCCTGCCGCGATATCGATTTTCGCGAACTATACGGTTCCTTCTTTCGCGTGCAGTACGGATTCGCTGTGGCCGCCGTGGCGGTAAATCTGTTCAGCTGCTGGTTGCGGGCCATGCGTTGGCAGTACCTGATGCGGCCCGTTCGCCCGGTCCGGACGGTCCGTCTGTATTCGGCGTTGATGATCGGTTTCATGGTCAACAATATTCTACCGTTCCGACTGGGAGAGTTGATGAGAGGGTATGCGGTAAAGCGTTCGGAGGGCATTTCCTTTACGGCCTCCATGGGGACGATCATCATCGAGCGCATCATCGATGTACTTTCCCTGCTGGCGATATTCGCGGCTCTTACGTTCGTTTTCCCGTTTCCCGCATGGATCAAGAGCGGAGGCGTGGTGGTGACCGTGATCGCGGTTGCGTGCGTTGGCCTCATTTACTTGCTCCTGACCAACTCCGGGCTGGCCCTCCGAATCCTCCGGCGAATGACCTCCGTGTTTTCACTTCGTCTTGCCGAGCGTACCCAACAACTCGCCTCGTCGTTTCTCAAGGGTATCACGCTGTTTCATTCCTTCCGTTCCTATGCCGTGATGACCGGCCTGACGATCTTGATCTGGATGACCTACGTGCTGTCGATCTATGTGATGTTCCATGCCGTCGCTTTCCCGTCCCTGCACGGACTGGACCTCCTGGACGCCACGGTCGTCATGGTCTTTACATCTTTCGCAATCATGATCCCGGCCGCCCCCGGATACGTAGGAACGTTCCACGAAATCGCCAAGCAGAGCCTCGTGATGTTTCGAGTCGACGGCGAATCGGCCCTCGGCTTTGCGATCTTGATGCATGCGTATAATTACGTTGCCATCACCGCGATCGGTTTCGCGTATTTTTTCAGAACGAATCTGAGACTGCAGGACGCATTCAGCGCACCCGATCTTACGGATGAGAACTAGGATGAAGGAACCCATGAGAACGGCGATCCGGAGCATGCTCGTTCTGTGTCTGGTCGCGGTATCCGCTCAGGCGCAAGGCATCAGGGACACGATGGACCTCCAATCCAGGAAAGC
>JBBIJR010000048.1:0-14226 GCA_037445875.1 Bacteroidota bacterium
GTCGATTCGGGACCGTGGGTATATCGTATGAGTGGCTGGGGAGCCGGATAGACGCATCCCAGTCGCTCACGGGAGAATCGGAACGTCTGAGCACGGAGTTGGCCCTCGGCATTTCGCACGGCTTCAATGTACTCAAAGACGTACGTTCGTCCCTAGCCTTCGGATATAACTTGAAACTGTACTATCTGGACTACGGCCGGTCAGCCGGCGAGTCCGGCGATGGATCGGACGGTGTGGACCTTGGCCATGCCTACACGCTCGGCGTGGACGTGGGGGTACTGGCTTCGCTGCGCAACCGGGTCTGGCTCGGCGCCTACATGCTCAACGTCAATCGGCCCAGCGTAGGTACAACCGGTCAGCAGCGGGAACTGCCGCAGAAGTTGTCCGCCGCTGTCTCGTACATGCCCTACGATGCCGTGCTGACCGCCATCGGAGTGGAAAAAAGCCTCTCGCGCGAAACGCGGCTGAAGGCGGCGGTCGAGATTGAAGTGTATGAACAGCGCGACCTGCAGCTGTTTGCACGTTTCGGTCTCTGGTCGGCGCCCAACGTTTTCACGGCGGGTGCGGGCCTGCGTCTGTGGCAGGTGCGTGCGGACTACTCGATCCTCATCCACAACGTGCTCAGTCCGACTCACCAATTCGGCGTGCTGTACGATTTCGGGTCCAAGAAGTAAGCGGCCATGCGACTCATCGTAACGCTCTTGTTTTTCCCGTTCGCGGCTCTGCCGCTGATGGCCCAGGACACGACCTACACGTCTGAAAGGCGTCTCGACTTGAACCGGGCAAACCTGGCCCAGATCGAGTACCTGCCCATTCCGCTGGAAGTGGCACACAATATCTACGAGCGGTTGACCTATCAGGGACCGTTCGAGAGCGTCTACGAATTGAATCAGATCGAAGGGATGGACCAGGAAACGTTCCTCCG
Organism: Bacteroidota bacterium; assembly: GCA_037445875.1. Taxonomy (GTDB): domain Bacteria; phylum CLD3; class CLD3; order SB21; family SB21; genus JBBIJR01. The sequence goes on from JBBIJR010000048.1 coordinate 926, forward strand.
CATCAAACCGCTTCTGATCATCCGGCCGGTGGAAGTGGACGTCGAGCAGAAGCGCCTGGAAGACAATTACTACAAGATCGAGCGCTGGGCCAGCACCAACGAAGGGACGACGGAAAACCTGGTCGACGAATGGTACGATCTGCTCGTCAATCCGATCAACATCAACCGGGCCAATTATTTTGATTTGATCAATTTGCCCAGCGTGAGTCCGATCGATGCCGCCGCCATCGTGCGCCATCTCCGGACGCAGGATCAGATCAGGAGCCGGAGCGATCTGCGCAGCGTCAGCGGTCTGGGCAGTTTCGCATTCAACAGTATCGACGACTTCGTCCTGTACGAAGACCCCACGGAGCGGAACCAGCTGCGCGGGAATTATACCTGGGTCTTCAAGAATATCCCCTTCGTATCCGGTTCCTCGGACAATGCCGACGACATCAAGCAACTGGTGGAAAAAGATACACCCTGGAGTTCCTATCACAAGGCAAGACTCACCTACGGCCGGCACTACCGGATGGGCTTTTCGGCGGAGCGTAAGCTTGGACAGAATTTCTATAACTACAAGCTCTATTACAGCCTTGAAGACCACAAAGCCGGTCCGATCCACGTCGACAAGGTCATTCTAGGCAACTATCTTGCCTCGTTCGGCCAGGGTGTGGTCATGGAGAACACGGACTTCTTTTCCTCCCGCAAATCGGGTTATGGATTCACGCGGCGTCCGAACGGCGTGTTCGGAGATATCTCGCGCACCAATGAATTTGCCCTCCGCGGCGTTGCGACCGAGATGTCCGTCGGCGGGTTGCGGTGGCAGACTTTCGCGTCGTACAACACGCGCGACGCCGTGGTCAACGATGACGGCTCGTTCAGCACACTGATCGTGATGACACCGCGCGTGCGGTACGGTCTCAGCGCGGGCGACAGCGCCGACCTACCTAACAGCCACGTCCGTCATAATATGCTCCACGCCGTGCGCGAGATCACGTACGGCGGTCATGCCACGTACAGCTTCCACCCGGGGACGTACATCGGTGTGACGGCCTACGAAAGCCTGTACGACCGCAAGCTCGACTATCAGGACGGGACAATCGAGGCCAGCGACGAACAGGACCGTTTTCTCAACGATTTCGGCAATTCCGTCGACCCGGAGATCGCGGCATCCTATGAGTCCAGCGCCCGTTCCCACCTGTGGAATGCCGCCCGCGCCTCGCGCTCCGTGTGGGGCCTGGAGTTCTCTCATACCTTCGGGAATTTTGTCGTGCAAGGGGAACGCGGATGGTTGACTATTCCAGACTCCGTGTATTTTGTCCAGTCGCCCCTCACCGGCTTCCCCACCAGAGTTGTCAAAAAGAAAGCCGATCCGGCCGCGACAGTACTTCTGGCTTATACGCAGTTCCGCAGTTTCAACATACTGTTATTGTGGCGGGATTACGAGTTGGGTTTTGACAATCCTTATCAGCGCTCATTCTCCAACTACGCACGGTTCAAGAGCACGATCTACGAGGACGAGTTCTATCTGGCGGACGACATCTACTCGGAGCTTTGGAGCACATCGTACCAGCCGCAGGCGGAGCGTGGTTTGTACACGAACATCCGTTACCAGATTTCCGAAAAAGTGCTGACCGGTTTCGAGTACGACACCTGGACCCGCGTGGCCGACAATGCCCGCTACTATCGGTGGGTGACACGTCTCGAGTACCGGCCGTTCTACAACTTCCGCATACAGGCCCGTAACAAGTTCCAGTCGCGCGGGTACAATCCCCTCTCCCCGACGGGTTTTCTGAATCGTGAGACCATCCTGACGATGATCTTCCGTCTGTCCCGCTTCGATGAGGTCTCGCTCATGTACTACAACGGTTTCACCGAGTTTACCAGCCGGCCCCGCCTGTCCGATGCGGTAGGCGGCGATGGAATTGCCACGGACGACTACGACACGCCGCGCGGGAATGCAGGCTCGCCGGGCGACATGATCGGACTTCAGTTGACGCACTATTTCAGTTCCGGTTTCAAGGTGATTGGCTCGTACAAGATCTACAAGGGTTTCTTCTGGACGTTCGAGGACACGGATTTTCGCGTGTTCAATTCTCCCCGGACCGCCAACCGGTACTGGATCGCCGCCTTCGCGCGCGTAAACCGCAACCTGGCCCTGCGTCTGAAGTACTCCTTCGATCATCAGGAGGCCCTCACGGGAGTCCAGAACGGTCGAATTCCCCTGTATGGCGAAGGACAGGATCACCGCCCCGCCCCGGGCTACGATGCTCCCTACGTGGTGCGGACGACGTCGGATATTCGTTTCCAACTTGACTACAGTTTTTAGAAAGCATGACTCTTCGGAGGATGTTGTGAGAACTTCACTCAGAATCGGTCCCGTCGCGATGGTCTTGATCGCTCTGGCGGCCCAGGCGGCAACGGCCCAGACGTACTTCGACCGAATCCTCGGTCAACGGCGGACTTCCTTCAGCGCACGTTCCATGGCCCTGGGCCATACGGGCGTCGCCTCCAACTACGGAAGTTCTGCCATGGTCACCAATCCTTCGCTTTTGTGGCAGGCCTTCGCCCCGACCGACAGAACCGGTGCCGTGTTTGCCGACGCGTCCTTCACCGGTTCCAGGCCAAGCGAGAACCGGATCTTTCCGCTCCTCGACACGTTCGGCGACATCATCACCGATAACGTGTATGCGACGAACAGTCCGATGTTCGGTTACGGTGATGTGGGCGCAGTCTACAAGGCCGATGAACGCCTGTTCGTGGGCCTCGGCACGTTTGCCTATTACACGTTCGACTACGATTACAAGGAAAGGTTATCGGCCCAACTTCCCCGCAGCTCCGTGAACCGCGATCCTTTTCTCGACAACAACCTGATGCGAAGTCGCGGCACGTGGAGAACGTATGCTCTGAGCGCCAACCAGGGTTTTGGCGATAACATCCACATCGGCGCCACGCTGAACTACCTGTCCGGGACAGGCTTCAAAGACCACTATCGGTATGTGACGATGAACTCCAACTACTCGGCGACGACCGATACCGTCGACATCGATCGGTCGTACAACGGCGGCTCATCGGTCAACGTCATCCTCGGCGCTTCGTATCGCATTTCTCCGAACACGGTAGTAGGGATCTCGTGGGAATCGCCATTCGGAATGAACACGAAAGACAACAGCTTTTTCACGATGTCGGATACGCTGACGGGCCTGCCGATCCTGGGATACGACACGATGTACGTTGCCGGCACAAGCGATCTAACGTATCGACGATGGAACGTCCGCTACCGGATGCCGTGGCGTATCGGATTTGGGGTGGAGTTCAGGCCTCAGAATGAACTCCTTTCGCGCGTTGTTATGGAAGTTCACTATACCCATTGGAGTTCGTATCGCCAGACGTTCTCGGATTCCGTCCCCGCCATGAGCGGCAAGACCGTCGAGTTTGATCCGGCCTTCGACAACACGCTGGATTTTCACATCGGAGTGGAACACCTTTTTTTCGGATATGTTCCCGTCCGCATGGGGTTCTCCCATCTGCGTTCCCCGTTAGGCGGGGCTTTGGTCACGTCGGTGTTCGACATCGGCGCCGGATTCGAGCGCGGTCCCCTGCGTTTCGACACAGCCCTCGAGATCGCGAACAGAGACTACAAGTACCGGATATTGTTCCCCCAGATTGCCTCCGACCGTCAGACGCTGGACAAGGTGGAAGAATCCACGGTCCGTTTTATGGCTACGTTGAGTTACCGATTCGGTGTACGATAGAACGAGCGTCCGCCGCCTTATTCCACTTCGAATTCCACTTCGTCCGCCAACTCGCCCGACGGGGAGGTGCCCGTCACTTTGAGGCGGTAGTTACCTCGTTGCGGTTTCCAGTACACTCGCACCGTCCTCGCCCCTTCGATACGGCTTCCATTCAGGTACCAGCGGATATCGCCCACACCCGGTGATGCCAGCGCTTCAAAAAAGACAGCCTGATGCGATAGGCTTACCGACGGGTCGATTTTCAGGCCCGCGTTGTTGCCTGGAAAAGTGATCCGAAGGGTCTTCGTCTCGTCTTCACTCACTTGTCCTGCACCCGCGTTAACGGTTTGTCCCCCCGATTGCCAGCGAGCAAAGACCGGCGATAGATAATTCAGGTCGATCGTCCCTTCCGGCCCATGAACCCGGCACGTTTGTTCCGGTTCGGATTGCGTTCGAAACCATTCCGTGAGTGTGGATCGGCAATACGGGCCCGGGCGTTGGCCGCTCAGACTGCAGATACGCCGCAGGACCAGCCCCGCCGGTCTTTCAAACGGTGCCGCCGGCCGCGTGCGATGCAGGTGTATCATGACATCGTGGAATATTGGGCCCGCACCGGTGATCCCGGAAATGCGTCGCATCGGCTTGTTATCGAAATTGCCCGCCCACACGGCCACGGTGTACTCCCGGGTATACCCCACGGTCCAGTTGTCCCGGAAGTCGGACGACGTGCCGGACTTCACCGCACAGGGAAAGGGCAGGGATAGCGGACTGTCATAACCGAAAGCGGGAGCACGGGCGGCTTCATCGGAAAGAATGTCGGTGACAAGAAAACACACATCGGGGGGAAATACGTTCTTACGAAGGGTCCGTCCCGACTCGTCCCGGAGAAACGTCAGGTCCAACAATCGACCTCCGTTGGCGAGCAGCGCATACGCGCGTGCAAGTTCATATAACGATACTTCGCCGTTGCCGAGCGTGAGGCCATGCCCGTAGTAGTCCGCTTCCCGGTTGAGGCTCTCCAGCCCGCACTCACGGAGCTTGTTCAGATACGCCGGTACACCCAGATCCTGCAGCAGGCGAACGGCGGAAATGTTGTACGAGCAGGCCAGCGCCATACGCGCGCGCACGGGTCCGTGGTAACGATTGTCGTAGTTCCTCGGCGTGAACGTACCCTTGTCAGTCGGTATGATCGTCTCCATGTCGGCGAGAATCGACGCCGGTGTGAACGAGGTCGTGAACGCAAGGGCATAAGTGAACGGCTTCAACGCGGAACCTGGCTGCCGTCTGGCAAACACCGCATCGAACTGTCCATCATGCGTGGAGTCGAAGTAATCGGCAGAGCCCGTCAGGGCCAGTATCTGGCCGGTCGCGTTGTGAACAACCAGAATGGCCGCGTTGCTCACGTTTTCCGAACGAAGCCGCGCCACATGACCGGAAGCGATGGTCTCGACCTTTTCCTGCAACGGTAAATCCAGGGACGTGTACGTGACCGGTTTCACGCCTTCCTGGCGCAGTACCCAGTCGGTGAAGTGCGGCGCTCCGAATACGGACGAGCGGGGAAAGAGGAGCGCCGGCTCGTTGACTGCGCGGGAGAATTCGCTTTCGTCCAGCCAGCCCTGGCCGCGCAAACGCCGCAGAATCCATACGCGACGTTTCGAAGCTGACGTCATTTGGAGATACGGGTTGTACCGGGTCGGCGACTTGGGCAATGCCATGAGCAATGCTGCTTCACTCCAGGTCAGATCGAAAGCACTCTTGCCCAGGTACAGACGGGCGGCAGCTTCCACACCGAACGTCTGATTGCCGAAGGGTATGCGATTGAGGTACTGTTCCAGAATCTGCTCTTTCGTCAGCGTGGACTCGAGACGAACGGCATACCACATTTCGACGGCTTTGAAGAAGATGTTGCGCGGGAAATGGTAAAGGTTACGGACCAATTGCTGCGTGATCGTCGAACCACCGCTGACGACACGTCCCGTCACCGCATTCTGCCAGGCCGCGCGGAGCAGGGCTATCCCGTCCACACCTCGATGGGCCAGAAAGCGCCGGTCCTCTGCCACGATGGCCGCCCGTACCGCACGGTCGCTGATGCTGTCCAGGGGAACCCAGTGGCCGCGGCCCGCCTGTGGTGAAAGCGCCTCGCGAAGGAGGTAACCGTTCCGGTCGTATAACCGCGTGGAAGCGACTTCCTCAAACGCCAGGTCGGCCTGTGCAACGGGAAAAAACAGCGTTGCGCTCACGGTGAGCACCAACCACACGACATCTTCCGGGAACGCTGCGAATCTGCGTTTCATGATGAAATGTATCCAGGACAAGCGGAATATGCAATGTCGCAAAGATCGGACTTGTGAAAGCCGTGCCATTGCTTTAGTTTACTCTCGTTCATTCGGACATTTATTGAGAGAGGTTCTCATGTTGAAGCCAAGCGCTCGTGCCCTGCGCGGAATACGGTGGTATGCGGTTCTGCTGCCTCTGGCGGTCTGCTCGATAGTCCATGCACAGGAAAGACAGGCCGGGCTTTCCGGGCGACCGTCGATGTATTACCTGACGGAGCTGGAAAAGCAGGTCGTACGCGAAGTCAACAGCGTTCGCCGCAACCCGAAAGCCTATGCCCGTTACGTCCTCGACCTCAAACAGCACTTTGACGGGGACCTCCTCAAAGTCCCCGGTGAGATTGCCCTCATGACCAACGAGGGCGCCAAAGCGTTCGACGAGTGTTACGATGCCCTGATGAACACGGATCCCTTGGATACCCTCAAGCCTTCGCGTGGGATGTCGCTTGCGGCCAGGGACCACGTGGACGACCAGAGCACGACCACCGCCACGGGCCACACGGGAAGCGACGGGAGTACTCCCTTTGATCGGATCGAGCGGTACGGAAGTTGGCTGTCCACAGCCGGGGAGAATATCGATTACGGCAACGACGACGCGCGACGAATCGTGTTGTCCCTGCTGGTCGATGACGGCGTGCCCTCGCGCGGCCATCGCCAGAACATCCTGAATCCCCAGTTCCGCGTCATCGGGGTCGCCTGTGGACCGCACGGTGAATTCAGACACATGTGCGTGATGACGCTGGCGGGCGGCTTCAAAGCCAAATCCTCCGGGCAGACCACCCGAGGCAACGAGGACGACGAATGACCGGATCGGCTGGACGTTCCTTGACCGGCCGAGTCACGTCCGTTATCGCACGCATCCGCTTCAATCGTAACGAACTCTCGGGCAGCTTTGGAGATATCGGCACGGATTTGCCGCTCATCATGGGCATGATCCTCACCGTCAACCTCGACAGTGCCAGCGTATTCATCCTGTTCGGTCTCATGCAGATTGTGACCGGAGCCGTCTACGGGCTCCCCATGCCGGTCCAGCCGCTCAAGGCGATGGCCGTACTCGTCATCACGCAGAAGATAGGGGGCGACGTCTTGGCCGGTGCCGGTCTGGCCATCGGAGTCGTCATGCTTATCCTTTCGCTGACCGGCGGCTTGTTCTGGATTGAACACCTGATCCCGAAATGCGTTGTGCGGGGTATCCAATTTGGGCTGGGTCTCTCGCTGGCTACGCTGGCGCTGAAACAGTACCTGCCCACAATGGGGTGGACCGGCTACGGCCTCGCTCTCTGTGCATTTGCGATCGTCGCGGCGTTGTGGAACAACCACCGGCTGCCTCCCGGTGCGGTCGTGGTACTGTTCGGCGGGATCTTCGCCGCCGTGTTCTCCGTTGACTTCGGCGTGATTTCCTCTGCTGCGGGCCTCACGCTTCCGACCTGGCACCGCCCCGCATGGAACGACATCGTAACGGGTTTCGTGGTATTGTCCCTTCCGCAATTGCCCTTGTCCCTCACCAATTCGGTAATCGCGACGTCGCAGACCCTCCGGGATTTGTTTCCGGAGAGGAAGGTGGGCATAGGTCGGATCGGAACCACGTACGGCCTGATGAACATCGCTGTTCCATTCCTCGGAGGAATCCCCGTCTGCCATGGCTGCGGCGGACTTGCGGGACATTACGCCTTCGGAGCGCGAACCGGAGGATCCGTAATCATCTATGGCACCATCTACGTCGTGTTGGGACTTGTTTTCAGTGGCGCAGTCGCTCACCTGGTGCAGGTGTTTCCGATGCCGGTCCTGGCCGTGATCCTCTTCGTGGAGGCCCTGACGTTGATGCTGCTGCTGAGGGACCAGATGGCCTCCAGAAGGGACACCGGCATTGCTCTGATGGTAGGACTGATCGCGCTCTCGGTTCCCCACGGATTCATAGTCGGTCTCCTTGCGGGCTGCGCGCTCTATTACTCGTCGGCGCGGGTGAGGTTCCTGTCGAACGGCGAATCATCATGAACAACCTGGCCCTCCTGCTCCTGTGTTTTTCCGCGGGAATCATCCTGCGTATCACCAGGCGTTTCCCCGAGTCTACCTCGTCCGTGCTTAACGGGCTCGTGGTGTACGTTTCGCTTCCCGCCTTGACGGTCCTGTATGTACGCCGCCTGGAGTTCGCATGGGATCTTCTGGTGCCGGTGAGCATGGCGTGGCTGTTCTTCGTGCTGGGTTTTGTGGCCCTGCGCGCCGTCTCGCGTGCGCTCGGATTGCCGCGAAGCACAGAGGGTGCTCTGATCATGACCGGAGCGCTGGGGAACACATCGTTTGTCGGGCTTCCGATGATCGAGGCCTTTTACGGAAGGGACTGGTTATGGGTGGGTATGGTGGCCGATCAGGCGGGCTCATTCATGGTGTTGTCGACGCTGGGCCTGATCACGGCTGTGCACTACAGTTCGGGAAGGTTATCAGTTGCAGGAATGGCCGGAAAGATTGCGCTATTTCCTCCATTCCTCGCCATGCTGGCGGGAGTCGGACTCAACGGGTATCCCCTGCCGCCTCTGGTCGAGAGCATACTCGAGCGGATCGGAAACATGCTGGTCCCCCTGGCGTTGATTTCAGTCGGATTCGCGCTTCGGCTTGAGGGACTGAGCGGCCTCGGTGCGCCGTTGGCAGTGGGGCTTCTGTTCAAACTGGTCCTCGCACCCGCCATTCTTCTGTTTGCCTATTCCTTCCTGATGAAAGCCTCCGGGCCTGTTCTGCGCGTGACGATCTTCGAAGCCGCCATGCCGCCGATGATAACGGGTGCTATTGTGGCCATGGATCATGGGCTTGACAGCCGGCTGTCTACGCTAATGGTTGGGGTGGGTATCCCCTTGTCTTTTCTCTCCCTGCCCCTCTGGTGTGAGATTCTGCACGGCTTCTAAACGAGACTTTCTTGTCCGTTTTTTGCCCTTCTTTGGTCAAGATGGACATAAACTCATGAAACAAGCGGAATAAAAACACGTGTAATGGGTTAACTTAAGTGACAGTTCGAGATCGGATTTCTAGAAATTACCTCCTCTCCTCCTCATGATGAGAGCCTCAAGTCCTTGGAATTGGGGCTCTCACGCTTTATGGGCCAAGCGTTCCCACTCCTGCCACGCATCGTAAAGTTCCTTCTCTACCGCCTGATATTCCAATCGAGCCTTGTCGTACAGGCCGGGGTGCCGGTAGGTCTCGGCTTTGGACAGCGTATTCTCCAACTCCCGTTTGCATTCTTCAAGGTGTTCAATTCGCTGCTCTAGTTCCTCGAGAAGTTTTTCTACCTTTCGTTTGGCGGCGGCCTGACGTTTCAATTCCTCCCGAACGGTCTTACGCTGTTCTTTTGCGGTATCGACCGTGCGATTGACGGGGGACATCTCCTTGAAGCGTCGATCCAGTTTTCTTTTCTCATAGTATTCCGAGAAGCTGCCAAGATGGAGGACCGTCCGCTCACCGTCAAACTCCAGGACTTTGTCGGCCAGTGTAGCGAGGAAATGCCGGTCGTGCGATACAACAATGAGCGTGCCTTCGAATTCCATCAAGGCCCCGAGTAGAATCTCCCGCGTCTGGGCATCGATGTGGTTGGTGGGTTCGTCGAGAATGATCACCTGGGCGGGATTCAAAAGCATCCGGGCGATGGCCAGGCGGGCTCGTTCCCCACCGCTCAGGACACCCACCTTTTTGTGGATGTCGTCCCCGGAAAACAGAAAAGCACCGAGGATCGTACGCAAAGTCATCGGCGTCTGCGAGGGTGATCGGTCAGCGAGTGCTTCGTACACCGTTCGACACTCGTCCAATTGCTCGGCATGGTTCTGGGTATAGTATTGGAACCGTACCTCATGGCCCCACGTCAGGCGGCCCTCGTCGGGATACTCTTCGCCGGTCAATATCCTCAGCAGGGTAGTCTTCCCGCAGCCGTTGGGACCGACAACGGCGAGCCGGTCACCTCGATCGAGTGCGAATGACACGTTCCGAAAAACGGGATGGCTACCGTACGATTTTGACAGGCCGTTCACTTCGAGAGGCACCCGCGGACCCGGCGCGGGTTGAGGAAACCGGAAGTTCACGGCTGATCGGTCGTCCTGCGGAACCTCGATGCGTTCCATCCGATCCAGCAATTTGACGCGGCTCTGCACCTGCCGGGCCCTGGTGGCTTTGTAGCGGAAACGATCAACGAACAGACGTATCTGGTTGATCTCGTCCTGCTGATGCTCGTACGCCTTGATCCGCTGCTCCTCCTGCTCGGCCTTCTGTTCCTCGTAGTCTTCATAGTTTCCGACATAATCGGTGAGAACTCCGCGGTTCAATTCGGTGATCCTCCGGCAGATGCGGTTGATGAAGTATCGATCGTGGGAAACGAGCAGGACAGCACCGCCGTACTCATCGAGATAATCCTCCAGCCATTCGGTCGACGAGACGTCCAGGTGGTTCGTGGGTTCGTCCAGCAACAGTACATCCGGGTCCTGCAGCAGCAGTTTGGCCAGGGCGATCCGCATCTGCCACCCTCCGCTGAAGGCTTCGCAGGGACGAAGCAGGTCGTGGTTGGAAAAACCAAGACCATGCAGAATCCGCGCCGCCTCCGCCTCGGCACGAAACCCACTAAGATCTTCCAGCCTTGATTGGTGGTGACCGTACTCAGCCACGAGCTTCTCGTATTCCGGCGAATCGTGTGGCGCGTGACGCATACACTCGGACAAGTCCTCCAGGCTCCGTCGTGCCGCCATGACCTCTTCGAGAGAAGCCAGTGCCTCCTCCAGAACCGTCCGGCCTTCGTGATGCAGGCCGTCCTGCGGCAGGTAGCCGATGTTCCAGTTCCTGGGCCGCACGACCCGTCCCCGCGATGCTTCCTGACGCCCGGCCAGGATCTTCAGCAGCGTCGATTTGCCCGAGCCGTTGGAACCGATCAGCGCCGTCCGGTCACGTACATGCATCGTCCAGTTGAGACCGGACAGCAGCACACGGCTTCCAAATTCCACGGTCAGACCGATCAAGTGTATCATAACGTGCTGCAATCTATCGAAATCGACCGAAAATTCAAGCGGAAACCCGATTCGGCCCGCCTTGACATTAGCGGGCGTTTTGGATACTTTGTTTTTCAACGCTCACTATGCAGGGCCGGCACGTATCGATGGACCATATCGTTTCCTGGGAGATTGCGCTTTTTTTCATCCTTCTATTCCTGTCAGGTTTTTTTTCCGGCGTCGAGACGGCCATGCATTCGCTCAGCAAGGCCGGCATCAAACGGATCGTCTCGCGAGGAGGAGTACGTGCGCAGCTCCTGCAACTCTGGTCGTCCGAGCGCGGCAAGTTCCTCAATGCGCTTTATATCGGCAACAGCATTCTCACGGTCGGAGCCACGGTGCTGGCTGCCAGCATCGCCATCGACCTGGCCCGTGCCTGGGACTACTACGAGCCCTATGCGCTCCTGGTGACAACGGCGGTGGTCATTCTGTTCCTGCTCCTCATCGCAGAGGTCGCCCCCAAGACCGTTGCGCAGAACTATCCCGAAAAGACGTTCCTCATCCTGGCTCCGCCGATTCGCTGGACGTTCGTAGCCCTCAGCCCCCTCAGCGGGTTCTTTTCTCTCGTCTCCAACACGGTCGTGCGGATGTTCGGTGGTAAGCCGGGCCAGCGTAAACAAACGATCACCGAAGATGAGATCAAGGCGATCCTCGAAGCCGGGGAGGAGGAAGGAGTGATCGAAGAGGAAGAGCGGGAAATGATGCACAGCATCATACGGTTCGGGGACACCATTGTCAAAGAGATCATGGTGCCGCGCGTGGAGATGATCTGCGTCAGCATCGATACGCCCATGGAAGACATACTTGAAGTGATGGCCCGGGAAAAGCTGTCGCGCGTCCCGGTGTACGAGCAAACCATCGACACGATCGTCGGGGTGATTCATATCAAGAACGTCATGAATTTCTGGCGCAAAGCCGTCCACGACATGTCGGCAGTGGAGTTCATCAGCCTCCCGTACTTTGTGCCGGAGACCAAGAAGGTACAGGAGCTGTTGCGGGAATTTCAAGCCAACCGCCAGCAGATGGCCATCGTCGTGGACGAATACGGCGGTACGGCGGGACTGGTTACGCTGGAGGACGTGATCGAGGAGATCGTCGGGGAGATCACCGACGAGTATGACCAACGGGAACCCGGCATCCATCGACAGGACGATGGTTCTTATCTGCTCGATTCCAAAGTCGAAATCAACCGGCTGAATGAGGAACTGCACCTGGACCTGCCGTCCGCAGAGTATCACACGATCGGGGGTTTTGTGCTCTGGATTCTCCGACGCATGCCTCGTAAGAACGAGGTTGTTCGGTATCAGAATCTGAAGCTGACCGTTACCGAAGCCGATCGGAAACGCATCCACAAGGTTGTACTTCACATCTCTCCGGCCGCTACCGCCTGACGGGCCGATAGAATTTCAATGGCGACCGTCGTGTTTTTTTTGTATTATCGGCGCAAGCGGAATGCTCGAACCGGGCCGCCCTAGTTTCGCCGATGACGAAACGCCGGGCACATCCGGGATAGACCAACCGTATTACGAGGACAGTGCATGCATACGGCCACACCTATAAGGCTGGAGGACATCCATGAGCCAGCTGTAAGTCTCGGTCTCGCGCTCGAGCACGGACTGCTCGAATCCGAGTATGAAGAAATCCTGAACATACTCGGGCGAACACCGACCTTTACGGAACTAGGCATATTCAGCGTGATGTGGAGTGAGCACTGCAGCTACAAGAACTCCATCGCGCTGCTGAAGCAGTTGCCCAAACAGGGCAAGTACGTGCTCAAGGGAGCCGGGGAAGAGAACGCAGGCCTGATCGACATCGGAGACGGCCTCGCCGTTGCATTCAAGATTGAAAGCCACAATCACCCGTCGGCGATCGAGCCGTACCAGGGTGCCGCCACCGGCGTCGGCGGCATTCTGCGGGACATTTTCACCATGGGCGCCCGACCGGTCGCCGCGCTGAACTCTCTGCGGTTTGGAATACCCGATTCCGAACGGGTCCGTTATCTCTTCGCCCATGTCGTCAAAGGGATCGGCGATTACGGCAACTGCTTCGGCGTTCCGACCGTGGCCGGTGAAGTGTATTTCGATCGGTGCTATGAGGAGAACCCGCTTGTCAACGCAATGGCGGTCGGTATTGTAGCGCACGACCAGACGGCAAGCGCCATTGCCACCGGCGCGGGCAATGCCGTTTTGATCGTGGGTTCGGCAACCGGGCGCGACGGTATTCATGGGGCCACGTTT
>JBBIJR010000048.1:14236-19105 GCA_037445875.1 Bacteroidota bacterium
AAGAGATCTCCGAGGCGTCGGAACACAAGCGCCCCAATGTGCAGATCGGCGATCCTTTTACGGAGAAGTTGCTGTTGGAGGCCACGTTGGAAGCCATCCGGTCCGGCCACGTGGTGGGCATCCAGGACATGGGCGCCGCCGGTCTGACCTGTTCCAGTTCCGAAATGAGCGCGAAAGGCGCCTGCGGCATCGAACTGGAGCTGTCACTCGTACCCATCCGTGAAGACCGCATGACGCCCTACGAGATCATGTTATCGGAAAGCCAGGAGCGCATGCTCCTTATCGTGAAGAAGGGAAAGGAGCGGGCCATTCAACAGATCTTCGAAAAGTGGGACCTGCATGCGGTCACGATCGGACGTGTCACGGACGAGCCCCTGTTGAAAGTCAAGTTCCAGGGCAAGGTTTTCGCCGAGATCCCTTCGCGCTCGCTGGTATTAGGCGGGGGCGCTCCCGTGTATATTCGCGAAACGGCGGAGCCTGCGTACTTTGCTCGGCACCGTGCCTTTGACCCGGCCACGCTTTCGCAGCCGAAAGATCTCACGGCGGTTCTTCGCCGGCTTCTTGCTTCACCGAGTATCACCGGGAAGGAATGGGTGTACAACCAGTACGACTCCATGGTTCGCACGAACACCGTTGTGGCTCCCGGTGCCGATGCGGCCGTCATTCGTATTAAAGGAACGAAGAGAGCGCTCGCGATGAAGGTGGACTGCAACGCACGGTATGTCTATCTCCATCCCCGGCGGGGCGCCCAGATCGCCGTCGCGGAGGCCGCGCGCAATGTGGTCTGCGCCGGCGCCCGGCCCGCTGCCGTCACCAACTGTCTTAACTTCGGTAATCCGTACAAGCCCGAAATGTACTGGCAATTCAAGGAATCCGTCGAAGGGATGGGAGAAGCCTGTCGCGTGCTCGAAACTCCCGTGACGGGCGGCAACGTGAGCTTCTACAACGAAAACCCCGGCGGAGCCGTTTATCCCACGCCGGCCATCGGAATGCTCGGAGTCATGGAGGATGTGGCGCAGGCGACGACATCCTGGTTCAAGAACTCCGGCGATGTTATACTGCTGGTCGGCCGGAACCTGGGGGAGGTCGGCGGAAGCGAATATTTGAAGATGGAACACGGCCTTGTCACGGGAGAAATTCCGGCGTTGAGCCTTTCGTATGAAAAGGCCGTGCAGGAGTACGTCCTGGAAGCCATCCGGCGGGGCCTAGTCCGTTCGGCGCACGATGTGTCTGACGGCGGTCTGGCCGTTGCGCTGGCGGAATGCTGTCTGCAGGGAAAGCGCGACCACACGATCGGAGCCGTTCTTCGCATATCCGAGGAACTGCGGCCGGATTTCCTGTTATTTGGAGAGTCGCAGTCGATGATCGTGCTTTCGGCCGCTCCGGAGAATGCGGCCGATCTCATGCAGATGGCCGCAAAAGCAGGTGTATCTGCCATCGATATCGGTCGTGTGGGCGGCGAAGAACTTACGATCAATGACTGGGTACGGATCGGAACCCGCGAGATCGAATCGATTTACCGGGACACCCTCCCCACCATGATGGGGTGAATTCGCCGACTCACCGCTTGGCCTTGATCACCACTACGGTGATGTCGTCCGACTGGGGGGCATTGCCGGCAAAAGCCTTGACCGCCTCGGCAATGCATGTCGTGAACTCAGCCGCCGTCGGGTTCGTCTGATGTTTCAGTAATGCTTCCAGCCGCGCCTCTTCAAACTGCTCGCCTGCCGTATTCATTGCCTCCGTTACGCCGTCGGTGAACATCACAACGGCTTCTCCGGGTTTCAGAACGACTGTATCGTACTCATACGACAGCCCGGCCATCATACCAAGCAAAAGACCTCCCTTCTCCAGTGTCTGCAGCGTTCCGTCGGTACGAACGACGTAGGGCGGGTTGTGCCCTGCGTTGACATAGGTGAATTCCAGCGTTTCGACGTTGAGGACGCCCCCGAAGAACGTAATGAACTTGTCGGCAGCGGTGTTGGCATGGATGATATCGTTGACGCGCTCGACCAGCCGATGAAACTCCCGCATCTCGCCGCTCAAGGCCAGGAGGCTCGCCTGGACGTTACTCATCAGCAACGACGCCGGTATACCTTTTCCGGAAACGTCCGCGACGGCCACAATGTGCCTGCGGTCGTCCACGCGAATGACATCGAAGTAATCGCCGCCCACCTGCTTGGAGGAAATGTTGATTCCGTAGACTTCACACCGCGGCCAGGAAGGAAAGGAGGATGGGAGAAGCCCTACCTGAATCGTGCGGGCAAGTTCCAATTCTTCCTCCAGACGTTTACGCTCCAGCGAGTCTTCGAATAGCCAGGCGTTTTCCAGCGAAATCATGGCCTGATTCCCGAGCGTGTGGACAAAATTGAGATCGTCGTCGGTATAGCCTTTACCCGACAGACGGTTTCCCAGGAGGAGCACACCCTTAGTCTTGTCCTGCGACCGCATCGGGACGACGGCCACAATATCGTGACGGCACAACACGGCATTCAGCGAATGCGCCTCTGCTGCCTCCAGGGCAAAGGGCTGGCTGTGGCTGAACAGCACATCGAGGTCCGGACCCTGCAGCACGAGATCCGCAAGTCCGCGCTTCTCCGCCACTTCCACACGTTCATGACGCCTCAGCAGGACGGCAAAGCGGTTCACCATCATCTCACCCATCAGACCGTAACAGAGGAGTTTCACCGCTTTGGCGGCATCCAGCGTTGCGTTGAGCTCTTTGCCGATGTCGAACAGCGTATTCAGTTCCTGCACCTTCTTGTCCAGTTTGATGTTGACGGACTTGAGTTCGTCGAAGACCAGACCGTTCTGAATACTGGTGGCAGCGATGTTGGCGATGGATGACAGAAATTCGATTTCACTTTCCTCGTAGGTTCCCCCGATCAGTTTCTTTCCATAAGCGACCACTCCCAGGACATTGTTGCGCAGGAGGATCGGAACGAACAGGCGTATGTCGAATTGCTGAAAAAAGGGCATCCACGGAAAATCGCGATTCTCCATTTCTTCGATCAGGAACGGCCGCTCGGGCAGGTCCTGGATCTGGATCTTTTTTCCGAGGAGATCTCTCGACAGACCTTTCAGCGTAAACACTTCGAACTGGTCTTCCGGTCGGCGGAGCAAGAACAGGCCCTTGTTGATCATCAAGCGTCCCATGGGCGAGAGCAGGATGTTGTCCACGATCGACGTGAGATTCAGCGACGAGTTGAGCAACTGGCTGATCTCGAACAACGCGGACAATTCCAACAACCGGCGGTCTACGTCGTCGGTGACGGACCCCTTGATCAAGGATTGTCGGGCAACGTCTCTGTCTTCTTTTTCTTCCATCAGGGATTCTTTAAAGCCGGTTGGTCCACTCGCGCTTGATACGTTCGCGCCGCCGGTTGAGTTTCTTTTTTTGTTTTCGGCTGACGAATAACAAATACGTAAACAGGACCAACCCGCCTGCGATCACGAGCAGGTATGCAATATCAGAGTCCATGCGGCGGCCCTGCGCGTCAACCGAGACGCTTCTCGACCTCGCTGCGAATGGCCACAGCTTCGGCGTCGACGTCTCGAAGGGTCGCATCCGCTTCGCTGCCGATCTTTCCGCAGAAGTCCTGGTCCTGCAGGCCGCTGAGGTTGATTCGAACGTTATAGTAGGCGCCTCGGCAGGCGGCGGCGGTCAGCAGGGCCGACACGCCGGCATCGCTCAGTGCGCTGGTGTTGCCTTTGCGAGCAATTTCTCCGCACAACCGCACCAATGCCTGGCAGGTCTCCATGACCTCCAGAGGCACCATGGTGGCCTCCTTCGTCGCTGATTCCACGGCCGCGGTCCGTTTCTGTTTCTGTTCATCGGTGTCTTTCGGCATAGCAAGGGCGTCCATCACCAGGTTGAAAGCATGCGTGTCCTTGTCGATCAGACCCTGCAGACGCGCACGAAGCGTTTCCGTCTGCGCCACCAAACGCTTCATGTCCTCTTCAACGTCTACGTACTTTTTCTTGCCCACGGTAAGTCGGCACACCATGCTGCCCAGTGCCGCCGCCAATGCACCGCTCAGCGCCGCGACACTTCCTCCGCCGGGCGCGGGGGACGATGAGGCCAGTTCGGACAGAAAAGCGTTCAGATCCTTGTTCAGAAGCGACATGATCATCTCATCCGGTTGGGTACTAGAGTTTTATTCCACAGTACACGGTTACAATCCCAAAGGTCATGTCAAATTGACGGATATTTCCGAAGCCAGCCGCATGCATCATCGCCGCGAACTCCTCGCGATCGGGAAAACGATGCACGGAATGAGGAAGGTAGTGGTAAGCCTTCTTATCGCCGGAAAACAGGGACCCGATCCACGGAAGGACTTTCATGAAATAGAGATGGTACAGTTGCCTGAAGCCGAGCAGTCGTGGGCGAGAGAACTCCAGGATGACCGCAACGCCCGAATCGGAAAGCACGCGTGCCATTTCTTCCAGCGACCGCCGGATATCAGAGACGTTGCGGATGCCGAAAGCGACGGTCACGGCGTCGACCGCACCGTCCGGAAGCGGAAGGTTTTCGGCTTCGCCGCACACAAAACAAATCCTCGAGTCGGGTGCTTTTCGTAAGGTTTTCTTCCTGCCGTGAGTCAGCATATTGTACGAGAGGTCGACGCCGACTATCCTGCTGGCACCCTTCCTCGCAGCTGCAAGTGCCACGTCGCCCGTTCCCGTCGCCAGGTCGAGGAGGCGCGGATTCATGTCAAAATTGACCAGCTTGAGCGCCTGCGACCTCCAGTAAAGATCCACGAATCCACTCAACAGACGGTTCAAGAAGTCGTAGCGCGGGGCAACCGCATCGAACATCGACCGGATGTATCGCTTCTTTTCGTCGGGAGGCGGCAGATAGGCGGATTC
>JBBIJR010000048.1:19227-28556 GCA_037445875.1 Bacteroidota bacterium
GACGGCGCTTCACGGCAGAACGACCTCTGGATGCGCATATACATTGAACCGGTCGCCTCGCAGGAATCCGACCAGGCACACTCCGGATTCCCATGCCGTTTTCACCGCCAGGTTGGACGGTGCGGAGACGGCGGCCAGGACGGACACGTCAAGCGCGGAGGCTTTCTGAACGATCTCAAAGCTGGGGCGGCCCGACACCAGTACGACGTGGCGATCGAGGGGCAGCAGGGAGTGCAGAAGAGCATGGCCCGCTAGCTTGTCTACTGCGTTGTGACGGCCCACATCTTCCCACAGACCGAGGAGAGCCCCATCCCGTGTGAATAGAGCGGCCGCGTGGAGGCCCCCGGTTCGATCGAAAACATCCTGACCTCTGCGAAGTTTTTCAGGCAGCGAAAGCAACACGTCACGGCCTACGATTCCCTCCCTGGAAGAACGGGAATCCGCGGAACGACGCAAACCTTCGAGAGAGGTGCGGCCGCACAACCCGCAGCTCGAGGCCGACACCGTGTGACGGTCCAGCAACCCGCTTGCCAGCCGTTTCATTGCGGCATCCGACAGTTGGACGACCATGCGGTTACTGGTGGCCGCAGCCGCATCGATCAGACTCTCCGTTCGCTCAACCAGATTTTCGCAAAACAGGAATCCGAGTGCGAGTTCCCGATCGTGGCCCGGCGTACGCATCGTCACGGCAACCGTGCGTTCCTCGCCCAGGGGTCCCCGCGCGACGATCTCGAGCGGTTCCTCTACGGTCAGGGCATCGCGGCTCTCCTCCCAACGTCCGGCGGCATAGCGGCGCACAACGTGTTCTCGATACGAAGTCATGGATCTGTTCCCGCTCGATCCGGTATCTCCACCTCTACGACGGCATTGAAATCCGGAATATGAACCTCCGGATCGATGCGGTCTTTGCTCACGAGCACGTTGCCTTCGGGCCAATGGACCTGCAGATTGCGGGGAAGGATCGGAGCGATCATGACACGGCCTTCCAATCGGCCCTGCGCGTTCTTCAACGCGATCCTGGAACCGTTCCGGACCCCCAATCGCCGGGCATCTTCCTCGCTCATCAGGATGGAATGGCGAGACGCCCCGGTCAGTGGATCTTTTTCTCCCTGCACCATGCTGTTGAATTGCTTGCCGCGCCGGGTGGAAACGACAAAGTGACGACCGTCCAGGTCGAATGCTCGCGGACGGACGACACTGAAGTGAGCCTTGCCGTCGGGCGTGGGGAACTTCCAACCCGCGCACAACATGGGTCCGCCCCACTGCACCTGGTCGCCGCTTTTCTTCAGATGCTGGATGCCTTCGTAGAAGGGGACGACCTTTGCAATCTCTTCGCGGATCTGCCATCCCGATTCAAAGTGAATCTTTTCCTTATTTCCCGGATGTACGTTTTCCGCCATCTCCATCAGAATTTCCCACTCGCTTTTCGCTTCGCCCAGGTCGTGCCCCGGGATCGGCGGGCTGAAGATAATTCGCCTTTCCGTTGTGGTTTCGGTGCCTCCGTCTCGCTGCTCGTAGCGCGTCCTCGCCGGCAGCAGGAGTACCGTGTCCGCCGGATCGATCAGCATCTGGTTCGTCAGCACAATGTCCTGATAGACGCGGAAAGGCACACGGGCCACTGCGCTTCGGACGAAATCAGGATCGGGCAGCACCTCGACAAAGTTGCCGCCGACGTGGTACAGCATGTCCAGTGCTCCCTGTGCAGCCGCCTGGATCATCTCCACAGCAGTCAGTCCAGGCCTTGACGGAACTTCAAACCCGTACAGACCGGACAAGTCCGCCGCCGTCTGAGGATTGATCGGGCGCCCGCCCGGAAACACCGTCGCGTAGGCCCCGACTTCCGCCCCACCTTGCACGCCGGAGTGTCCGCGAATCGGCATCAGCCCGCACCCCTCTCTTCCCACAAAGCCCTTCGTCAGGGCAAGGTTGACGATGGCTCGAACCGCATCGGTGCCGCACACGTGCTGCGTAATGCCCATGCTCCAGACGAACACCGCACGGCGAGCCCGGTGCAGCATCTCGGCCATCCGTTCCATCGATCCCCTCGTGGCGCCCGAGAGTGCCTCGATCCATTCCCAGCCGGTGCCGGCCAGATAATCCAGAAGCCCGTCAAATCCCGCCGTGTGATTCCTGATGAACTCCTCATCCAACCACGATCGTTCGATCATGATCTTGATCACGCCGTGGATGAAGGCCGTGTCGCCCCCGGTGTGCACGAGAAAAAACTCGTCCGTAATGCGCGTGCCGAACAGGGCGCTCTCTGTCACCGAGGGTACCCAGTAACGTTCCATGCCCGGCTCTCTGTACGGATTCACGCACGCGACCCGGGACCCATTCTTTTTCGCATAATACAGGTACTTCATCGAAACGGGTTGGTCGTTGGCGGCGTTGGAGCCGAAGAACACGATCAGATCCGTCCGGAGCCAGTCCGCATAGCTGCACGTGGTGGCTGACGCCCCGACGGTCGTTTTCAGAGCTCCCGTGCTGGGAGCATGGCAGACCCTCGCCGAATTGTCAACATTGTTGGTGCCGAGAAACCGGGCAACTTTTTGAGCGACGTAATAGACTTCGTTGGTGATGCCGCGCGACGTAAGGTAAAAAGCCAGCCGATCCGGCGATGAGGCCCGGATCCGGTTCCCTATCAGTGTATAAGCCTCCGGCCAGCCAATCCGCCGGAATCCCCGGTCACCTTGGCGGCGCAGCATGGGATAGGGAAGACGTCCCAGCTCTCGCAATTCATGGTTCTTCTTCCGCCGCAGCGCCTCGACATTCTCCATAAGACGGGTGTCGAGGGGACCCATCGTGTTGAGGCTGAGCAAGTGCAGTCGAACCAGGCACAAGTGGGTGCTGTCCAGAGTCCAGTCGCGGAAGCCCGCCACTCCGAGTGCGCACCCGTCGCAGACACCGCGGCTCAGGATCCTCCAGGCGTACCGCCATCGTCCCCGATTGCGCCATGCGACGCGGGCCATTTCGAGGAAATGATTGGGCTTGGTTTGGTGGAGACCGTTCGGTACGAGACTCACCCACGTGCGGGGGTTCCACCGCTTCTTGAGTACGGGCCCGGAAGATGCCATACGCGTTCCGAAAAAATGGACGTTTGGTCGGTCCGCCACCCGGAGGCGACTATTTCTTGCCCTCCAGTTCGATCACCGGCATGATCATTTCTTCCAGTGAAATGCCGCCGTGCTGGAAACTGTCCTTGTAGTAGTTCAGATAGTAGTGGTAATTGGTCGGATAGACGAAGTAGTAGTCTTCTTTCGCAATGATATACTGCGTGTTCACGCCCCGGGACGGCAATTTGTACTCCGCGGGGCTTTTCACGAATACGGCGTGTTTCGGATTGGATTTCAGGTTCTTTCCGTATTTGTACCGCAGGCTGGTGGAGGTCTCCCGGTCCCCGATGACCTGCGTTCCATGCAGGCTCCGTATGCTCCCGTGATCCGACGTGATGACGATGGAGACCTTCTCCCTCGAGAGCATTTTCAGTACCTCAAATATCGGCGAATGGCTGAACCACGCCCGGCTGAGGCTTCGATAGGCGGACTCGTTCGGAGCGATCTCCTTGATCACCGCGGAGTCGCTGCGGCTGTGCGCAAGGATGTCGAGGAAATTGAGCACCACCGCGACCAGCTGGGAAGATTCCACAAAACTGAGCACGTTGCCTTCCAGATTACGGGCCGCATCCATGTTCAGGATCTTTACGAATTTCGCTTCAGAATCCATGGGCACGCGGTTGGTCTTCAACTGATAATCGAGCAGCTCTTTCTCAAAACGATTCCGGCTGGAATCGTCCTCTTCCCCCTTCAACCAGAGCTCTGGAAACTTCTGCTCGATCTCGATCGGGAACAAGCCGCTGAAGATCGAATTGCGCGAATACGGCGTGGCCGTGGGCAGAATGCTGTAGTAGAACTGCTTCGAAATGTCGAAATAGTCGAACAGCAGCGGCTCGAACGCCAGCCACTGGTCCAGGCGCAGACAGTCGATGACCAGGAAAAGCACTTTCCGGCGTGCGGCGATCTTAGGGAATACGCACTTGCGTACAACATCCACGGAGAGGTCGGGCGAGGCCGGCGAACGGTCTCTGAGCCAGTAGGGATAGTGACGTTCGACAAACTTGCCGAATTCCACATTGCATGCGTGTTTCTGATCCTCCAGTGTCTGCCGCAGTCCCAGGTCCTCAAATGCGTCCAGTTCCACATCCCATTGCGACAGGGACTGATGAATATCGAACCAGTCCTTAAAGGTCAGGTGGCCCATCAACTGCTGCGAGATCTTGTTGAACTCGGCGATGTAATCGCGGGACACTTTCTGACCGGTGATCTGCCGTGCATCAAAGATCTTCTTGCAGGCGATCAGAATCTGGCTGGGATTGACCGGCTTGGTCAGGTAAAAGTCGATCTTTCGGCCGATCGCGTCCTCCATCAGCTGCTCTTCCTCGCTTTTGGTGATCATAACCACCGGCAGCATGGGATGGCTGGCCTTGATCTCCTGCAGCGTGGTCAGCCCGTCCTTGCCGGTCATCATCTCGTCGAGCAGAACGAGGTCGTAGCGCCCTTGTTGAATGTGGCTGATGGCGTCCTCTCCGTTGGTCACAGCCGTCACATCGTACCCTCGCTGCTCGAGGAACAGGATGTGCGGTTTCAGGAGTTCGATCTCGTCATCGGCCCAGATGATCTTCTTCTTCTGCATGTTCATTCCTTGCGTCGTTCAGGATAAGGTGCCGTAGCCTGTGTGCCGATGAGCCTCCCGGTTGGTTCAAACGTCGATCAGATCGGAAAGGATTTCCTGGTTCTCACGGACCTTTTCGAACCGGCGACGGGCACTGGCCAGTTCCTCCGCGAACGTGCGGAAGCGGCGATGCGCCTCCTCGTCGGTCCGGCTCTTGAAAAAGATCTCGACCAGGCGCTGCTCGAACGTCTTCTCTTCTTCGATGTCGCCCAGAATGATGTCCAGTTCGCCGATGACGAGCTCGAACATGCGGATCTTGTTGGACAGCAGCTCGAGGATACGCGCTTCGATCGTGCCCGCGACGGAAAGATTGAACACAAAGACCGTGTGGTCCTGGCCCAGCCGGTGGACGCGGCCGATCCGCTGTTCGACCCGCATCGGGTTCCACGGCAGATCGTAGTTGATCACCTGCCGGCAGAACTGGAGGTTGAGACCCTCGCCGCCCGCCTGCGTACTGATCAACACCTGCTTGTGGTCCCGAAAGCGCGTTATGGCGTCGCGCCGGGCCTGCGTTCCGGACAACCCTCCATGGAACAACTCGACCGAGAAACCTTCGCGTTCCAGTTCACCCTTCAGATGGCGCATCGTTTCGATGAACTCGACAAAGACAATCGTTTTCTCCGGGAATTTCTTCAGCAGCTCGATCGTCGCCGCGCTCTTGCGGCTCATCGTTACCGCTTCGCACAGGTTGACGAAGTACTGGAGGCGATCGCGGGTCCTGGCCGGATAGTCGCGCCGAAGGAAATTCTGCAGCGTCTGCCGCGTCGCCTGCGGGCTGCTGCACACTTCCCGCTGCAACGTGATCAGCGACAGCGCATGCGCACCGATTTCCACCTCCTGGCGAAATTCGTCCCGAACGTAATTCGTAACCTCGGTGTACAGGTTCCTTTCGGCCTCCGTCAGGTCCAGATGATAGATGGCTGCACGACGGGGCGGGAGATTGATGCCCACTTTGTCCCGCCGGTTGCGGATCATCACGTCCTGCAGGATGTGCTTGAGCTGGTCCTCGTTGTTGGGAAGTCGGGGGTCGTCCTTCATCATGAACTTGCGTTTGAACGATCGGATCGTCCCGAAGAGGCCGGGTTTGAGGATTGTGATCAGGCTGTAAAGCTCCGTCAGGTCGTTGTGGACCGGCGTGGCGGTCAGGAGCAGTACGTATTTCTTTCGGATACGGTTGACGAACTTGAATCCCAGGGTTCCTCGATGTTTCAGCCGGTGGGCCTCATCCACGATCAGGAGGTCGAATTCCCGTGCCAGGATGATCTCGGCGGCCTCTTTTCGCTTGGCCAGGTCGATGGACGCTATCAGCTTCGATTTTCGCCAGTCCTCCTCGCTGCCCGGCACGGTGAACGCCTCGCCGAACTTCACCATCATCTCGTCCTGCCACTGTCCCACGAGTGATGCCGGTGTAAGGATAAGGATCTGTCGGGCCAGATTGCGTTCGATGAGTTCCTTCGTGATAAGGCCTGCTTCGATCGTTTTGCCAAGACCCACTTCATCGGCCAGCAGCACCTGTCCGCGCATGCGGCGCAGCGCTTCGAGCGCTGTTTGGATCTGATAGTCGTAGTGCAGGATGTTGGCGTCGTTGACGGAGATCAGATGGTCGAAGCCGCTGATCAGATTGGCCCGCTCCACGGCAAGACGCAGGTCGTATTCATTCAGCGAGTCGTAGGACCGCTGCGACAGGATCTGCTCAAAGGCCATATCCACCTTGACTTCAACGGCAGGCAGCTCGATCTCCTCCCTCCGAAAGAAGTCCATGTGGACATCGTTGGTCTGGAAGTCGTAGCCGCAGCGGAAACATTCAACGACCGAATGGCGGTCCAGCCAACCGCATCGGGGACAGCGCTTGGAGGATACCGCTCGGGCCTCGGCTTTGAATCGCCGCTCGTATGACCGCGGCGCTGGAATTTCCAGCCATTCGAACCGTTCCTTGCCCGACGTTTCTGGACGGCGGGCATCGTCAGGCTTGTCGTCCAAGCCCGAGTCGAGATCGAGGTGCTCGAAGACCGCGTGTGGTGTCTGATCGGACAAGAATACCTGCTGCGCTGGATGGACAAAAAAACCAGCCTTGCAACGCACGGGGGCTGGCCGTCCATGGACATCACCATGTTACATGCATCTAAAATAGGCGTTAGCTTCTGGAAAATCAAGGGTCTCGTACGGACAGAATAATCGCGTGAGAGCGGTGTGTGTGGATGTCGAGAGCCACTGCTCTGCACGCGGGCGGGAAGTGAATTCGACGGTCAAAGTATGGTCAATTCTGATTCCGAATGCTTCGGTAATTCGACTCCAGGTTCTGGCACTCGAGCGTGAACAAAGCCACGTCAATAGCCTTTGTGAATTTCTCTGCCGCTTTGCACAAGTCACCGATCATGTCCAGCAGGACGAGGGTGCGGGCTTCTTCCCCGGCAGAGTCCATTCGCTGGACGCCGAAACCGGACTGGCCAAGCACCGAATATGCCTGCCGCATCCGCGTGTCGTGTCCCCTCGCCACATTTATCAGAGTCTGCAACTTGTTCCTCGTATCAGCCATCGCGGCCACGACATCGGTCTTACTGTAAGTCCCCATATTGTCTCCTATTGTTTTTTATAGATTTATGTGTGTAGAGTCTGTCCCTTTGCATATAAGAGCCCTCATGCGTGAAAAATGCACACGAAGAAGCCAAGGCAAGAAAAAAAATCTGCTGTTGACGACTCCGGCGGATTGAGCTATATTCCATCTAAGAGTCGGGCCCAGTATGGTTTCTTTCAACACAATGGATCTAAAAAAAGAGCCGGACGAGGTTGTTGTTGCAGCCTACCGTCGCACCGGTGACCCGGAACTGGTTGGGGAGTTGTTCGCCCGGTATTCACGGCTCACTTTTTACGTGTGCACCAAGAGGCTGGGAAACCACGATGAGGCCGAGGACACCTGCCTCGAGGTATTTGAAAAACTGATGACCCTTCTTCAGACCACCGAGGTTCGAAACTTTAAAGGGTGGCTCTATTCCGTTATTCGAACGGCCTGCTTGAGGAAGGCCAGGGGCCGCAAGACCGTGTCCTTTTCCCTTGAACCTCTGGACGGATTCGATCTGGCCGACGAGGAAATGGAAGACGAAATGAACCTCAGGGCACGACTGACCGATCTGGAAGAGGCCCTGGGCGGACTGGAAGAAAAACAGCAAAAATGTCTGCGATTGTTCTACTACGAAAAGAAGACGCACCGGGAGATCGCCGCGGAAACCGACTACACGATGGACCAGATCCGCAGCTACCTGCAAAACGGAAAGCGAAGCCTGAGGAACAAGCTCTCACGAAAGGCATCCGAGTATGGAGGCTCTGAGAAACAGATTGCTGTCGACTGACAGCGGAAGCTGTCTGGACGAGTCCGCGATCCGCCGGTATGTGGCGGGGAGACTTAGCCGGGACGACGAATATCGGATCGACCTGCATCTGGTGGATTGCCCGATGTGCGCAGACGCCGTGGAAGGCGCCCGCCTGATTCCCGAAGAAGCAGCGGAGCGTCACTTGTTGTCGCTGGACATGCGATTCAGATCTCGCGTCGCCGAGAAGCCCCGGTGGTTCGGTGGTTCCTGGTTGCCCTACCTCGCCGCTGCGGCACTGGTTATCGTCGCATTTGGCGTCTCGAAATGGGCTTCCCGGCCTTCGGTGAACAAACAGCTGGCCGACAAGTACTTCAAGCCGTACTCCAGCATCATCCCGCAACCTCGCCATAACGGCAGTCCTTCGGACCTCGCAGGGGCGCTGGCCGAGTATGAACTGGGGAACTACGGCGAGGCGGGCGACCGATTGCGCACGATCCTCGAACGAGAACCCGGCAATACCCTTGCAAGCTTTTACCTGGGTATCATCCATCTGGCGAGGCACGAACACGCAGGCGCGCAGCCTCTGCTCGAGGCGGTGAGGAGCAGCGGGGACGGACGGCTGACGGGGGCAGCAACCTGGTATCTGGCCCTTTCCTATTTGTCCGGCGACAGGGTGGATTCCGCTCGGGCATTGTTAAAAGAGTTGTCCGCCTCTGACACCTTCTACGCCGAGAAGTCGCGCCAGCTCCTGAGGGAACTGGACGCAAGGTGACGTTGCGCCGCCTGCTCCTCATCGCGGCACTGGGGGCGCTCTTGTTGAGCCAGCATGTCCATCATTCGACGCATGCCATGCGGCCGGCTGGCGAAGACTCAACCTACGATCGACTACCCGCCCTGCCATGGGCTGAAAAAGAAGTCGCGGCGCTTGACGATATCCTGCCCGCGGACCTTTACGTCGGGCCTGATTGCACAGAGGAACAATTCAAGAGACGCAGCCGCGACTATTCCATTCTTCACGTAGCGACACACACCGTCACCAACGAGCATGACCCCATGAATACGGCGCTCGTGTGGTCACGAGATCCGTTTTCTGACGAGGACGGGTATCTCCACGCGTTCGAGCTCTACGGCATGGAACTGAACGCCGATCTGGTGTTCCTCAGCGCCTGCCAGACCGGAGCGGGTCCCTACTATCGCGGTGAGGGATCCATGAGTCTCGCACACGGATTCATCTACGCCGGCTGCCGTAACGTCATCACCGGCCTGTGGGACATCGATGACAAGACGTCCTAC
>JBBIJR010000049.1:0-16840 GCA_037445875.1 Bacteroidota bacterium
CGGTGGATTAGGCATTGACTTGACCTCCGGTTATTCCTCTTTAAACCTATTTTTGAGGAGGCTTTTATGAAGCGCTCTTTGGTTATCGTATGTCTCCTGGCGGCCCTTGGCGTTGCCGGCTACGCGCTGGCGAGTTCCGCCGCCCTCGGAGGGACCGGCCGCATTCACGGGACGGTCGTATCAAAGGCCACCGGCCGTCCGATCGCAGGTGTGACTGTGGCCCTTGAAGGCTCCGGTCTTCAAACACATACGGACGCATCGGGCAGTTATTCGTTCGAATCGCTGTCTGCCGGACGATACACCGTTGTTCTGTCGGACAGCCAACATCAGACGCTCCGCATTCCGAATGTGAACTTGTCCGAGGACGGTTCGGCGGAAGTTAACGGACGGCTGGTGGCGGCTACGGACAAGAAACTGCCGGACCGCGCCCTATACACCGTCGTGGAAAAAGAGGCGGAGGCGGACGAAACAATGCTGGAAGAACCTGCCAAGGATGCGCTCGGAATCGGCTCCAAGCTGTCAAAGAGCACGGCGGCGGGCCGCGGCGTATTGGGGATGGCCGGCGCTGCGGGAGGCGGCTACGTCCCTTACCTGAACCCGCCGAACGGTCAGAAGTACTGGGATATGTATCACCACGACTACGGCACGAATCCGTTCATCGATACCGAGGACGATTTTCAATCCACCTTTGGCATGGACGTGAGCACCGGCGCGTATTCGCTCGTGCGCAATTACGTCAACAACAGCGCGCTCCCGCCCAAGGACGCTGTTCGTACCGAGGAATTCGTGAACTACTTCCGGTTCAAGTCCTTCGACCGGATCGAACCGTCGGAGGGTAAGACGTTTGCGGTATACTCTCAGGCGGTCCCGTCCCCGATCAGCAAGAACACGCAGCTCGTGCAGATTGTGATCAAAGGCCGGGAGGTGAAAATGGCGGAGCGTAAGCCGGCCGTGCTGACGTTCGTCGTCGACGTGTCCGGATCGATGGACATCGAGAACCGGCTGGGGCTTGTGAAAAAGACGCTCCACCTGCTCGTCAAGGAATTGAAATCGGGCGACCGGGTTGGGATCGTGACGTACGGGGACGATGCCCGGGTGGTACTTGAGCCGACCGGCGATAAAAGAGATATCGAAGAAGCGATCAACAGCCTGGTGAGCAACGGCTCCACAAATGCCGAAGCCGGTCTGAACGTCGGTTACCGGATGGCGTCGAAGCACCTCGCCAAAGCGGCGATCAACCGGGTCATTCTGTGCACCGATGGCGTTGCCAACAACGGCGAAACGTCTTCACAGGGTCTGCTCACCCAGATCGAACGGTACCGGAAACAGGGCATTACGCTCTCGGCGTGCGGCTTCGGCATGGGTAACTACAACGACGTCCTGATCGAACAGTTGGCCACGAAAGGCGACGGGACCTACTACTACATCGACGACCTGGCCGAGGCCAAGCGCGTCTTCGTCGAACAACTGACCGGCACCCTGCAGGTGATCGCCCGCGACGCCAAGGTCCAGGTGGAGTTCGACAAAGAGAAGGTCAGCCGGTACCGTCTGATCGGTTACGAAAAGCGTGACATCAAAGACGAGGATTTCCGCAACGACACCGTGGACGGCGGCGAAGTGGGCAGCGGACACACGGTCACGGCCTTCTACGAAGTCAAACTCAAGCAGGCGGATGCTTTGTCCATTGGGACAGTATTCGTCCGCTACAAATCACCCGACGGCGACAAAGTGACCGAGGACCGATCGGACCTGACATTGGTGCGGCCGGCGGCGCCGCCGGCGGCTGCGGCGATCAAGTTCCTGTCTGCGGTTGTGTTGTACTCCGAGATCATGCGGGAGAGCTATTGGGTTAAGCATCGGGAACTGGCCGAAGTGAAAGAACTGCTCAAGGACGTGGACGCGTCGCACGTTCCCGATTTCGAAGACTTCGAGGACCTTGTCCGGAGAACGATTCGCTTGAAGGAGAATGAGAAGCTGAGTCAGCGGTAAAAGTCATTCGGGCTGCGGCTGGCTAGAGGGGCCTTCCCGTCAGGGTTGGCCCCTATTGTTTCGTAAGACTGCCTTTTGCTAAAATGGCGACCTGCGCTTATCTTGGGATATCCGTCAACCGATGCGAGGTCAAGCCGTGAGCTACTTCTCCGATGCATCCGTGACCCATGAAGGCAAGACGTTCACGTTCACCGCCGAGGAGGGGCGTGCGCTCGAGAACAGGGGTAACTACTGGCACGGTCCCGGCGACCCGTCCACGTGGCTCGCCGTCGAAGTATTCGTTCGTGCGCGTGACAAAGTCGGCGACGCGCCACGGAGCGTAGCGCTGCAGCTGGCCGCCCAGGCGATGGGCATCACGACGGATAAACTGGAAGGGCTCATCGACTGGCACGTGAACTACATGCGCTGGCACGACGGCGATTGGAGTTATACGGTTTAAATCATGGAACGCCGCGGTGGGTTGATGGTTTCACCGGGCCTGCACACAACAGACAGGGATCGCCTCCTGCGATTCGGCGTTCAGGTTCATGCTCGCATGTCACAAGGCCTTTCATCCTGGCCATGCCGAAAACGCAACCGGAGGTGCAGAAGCCGCACGAACAGCACGTGCTGACACGACGGTGATTGGAGTTACACGGTCTGAGAGGAGGAGGGTTCCATGAAGGTTTTCATCGCAGGGGCGACCGGTGTACTGGGGAGGCGGGTCGTACTGCGGCTAATCGCGGGAGGCCACAGGGTAGTCGGACTGAGCCGATCCGAACGTAACGACGAACTGCTGGCCCGGATGGGTGCGGAGTCCCGCCGCGGCGACTTGTTCAACAAAGAAGAGATGATCCTACTTTCCGCCGGATGTGAGGCCGTTCTTCATCTCGCTACCGCCATTCCGACAGGAGTCCACTCGGCGGGAAGTGATTGGGCAATTAACGATCGCATTCGCCGGGAAGGCACGGCCCATCTCCTTGCCGCCGCAGAGGCGAATCAATGCCGGCTTTATCTCCAGCAGAGTGTCACGTTCCTGTACGGCGATCGCCAAGGCGAGTGGGTGGATGAATCCTCCCGGATCGACTCCCGTCAGCCGCCCATCCTGCAGTCCGCTCTAGATATGGAGAATGCCGTCCGGGCCGCGATGGGCCGAATTCCGTGTACGGTCCTTCGATTCGGGTCGTTCTACTGCCACGATAGCTCCCAGACCGCGTCCATGTTCGATCTGATACGTGCGAGGCGCTTTCCCGTGATCGGCAGGGGAAACGCGTACTGGAACATTATTAACGCCGACGATGCGGCGGACGCCGTCGTCTGGGCCGTGGAGCGATGCGAGGCGGCTGCGGGCAGGGTACTCAACGTATGCGACAACGAACCTGTGCTCTTGCGCGATCTGATTCAGTACATCGCCGACGTGTTGAGTGTCAAAAGACCCCGCACAATTCCCAAGGTGCTTGCACGCCTTATCCTTGGCGACAGTATGGTCAGGTTTCTTCTGTCCTCGGCGCGGTGCAGGAACGATCGTGCAAGGGAGCAACTTGGATGGAGTCCGAATTATCCGACATACAGGGAGGGGATGAGTGTGGAGGCTGAGAAATGGAAAAAAGAGGTTGAGAATGGTGAATTGACAATTGAGAATTGAAATCGATGGCGTAAACAGTGCTACTTACTCCCGTTCCCAGAGCCTCCCAACTTGTGCCATTCCATTGGCAACATAATCCGCATTCCCATTGCCTCCTGCATCCGTAAACAACCCTCCCAGATACACATCACTGCCCGAGACGGCTATGGCCCAAACATCGTTATTCAATCCCGACATACCTCCTATGGGATCCCAGTAACCGCTGTCAGGAGGAAAGAATAGGGGCGCACCTTTATCGTCATATTGCATCTGGAATCCCTTTGCGTCAAAACTGCCCTGTAAGCCGGCTCTTATGCTGCCGTCATAATTTAATACCTCACTAATGTTACGCTGATTTTTGGTCTGTGAATATAAGCCGATATTCACTGCGAATAATAAAATGACGGCTGTCTTCATGATAATATGTCCTTTCTATCTTACCGTTGGTTTCCGGGTGATCCTTACGGTGCATCCTGCCGTGCGGTAACATAATCCCTCAAGATCCTGGCACTGTTGTGTTCTTCGTCCTTCGACGCGAAGACGAACGTCACCGTCTTTTGCTGCGTGAGCAATTTCCGCAATTCCTCCACGGCAGGGTTGGTACGCAGTTCCTCCCTGTAGCGCCGCTTGAACTCGTTCCACTTCTTCACATCGTGTCCGAACCATGCGCGCAATGTCGGACTCGGCGCGATGTCCGTTAGCCAGAGATCGACATGTGCACGCTCTCTGGTGAACCCTCGCGGCCAGAGCCGCTCGACAAGAATACGGAATCCGTCGCCTTTCGCGGCGGGTTCGTAGATGCGCTCAAGGAGAATCATGGGAGAATTGATACAAGAATGTGCGATATGAACTCATGCCGCAGCTTCAGTCGTAAGGAATCGCACAGTCCTTGTGTTGAAAAAGCTTTATTGGATCCGCTTTCTTTTGACGCCCCGAATAGGCGGGGCAGGCGCAGCCATCTGATTCGGATTTCGTCGGGCAGAAGGAAGATCTATCAAGGTGTTTCCCGATACCAAAAGACCCATTCCGAAATCGGCCGGTCCGTTTTTCGTTCAGATCCGAAGCGCAACACGTGGCCGTCGGGATCCTCGATGTGCATCTCGTACGCCCATGGGTAGTTGGTAGGCGGCAGCCGGACGGTTGCGCCTTTGCCGGCGTACTCCCGATGAAGCTCTTCGGCATCGCCGACGCCGATCCACACCCAGGTCCGAGGGTTGCCCTGGTCTCCTTCGCACAACATGATGCTCGCGCGGCCGCGCGACACAGAAGCCATCGACGGTCCCTCCCAGTCCTTCAAAAATCCCAGAACCCGCAGGTAGTAATCGAGGCTTTTTTCGAGGTCCTTCACACGCAGAATCGGAACGGCGGGATGAAAGTTTAAGGAGGACAGCTTCTTGCGTTGCGGCTTCGGCATGGTACTACAGGTTGTCTTCGGTGGAATCTATGCTGCTGTTCGATTCAATACCTCGGGTTCCTCGACGCTGATGCCCACGGCTCTCAACCGCGCCCTCAAATCGGCCCCGATACTTGTAAACCCTGTTGCCGTCGACCGAAACCAGACCGGTCCTGATGAGGTGAGCGTTCAGGAACGTCCTGTTTCTTAGATACACGTAGGACAGGAGATTTCCTCCTTCGTCGTATCGGTCCCGGTCGAACTTGAGGAAGATCTTCTGACCTTTTGTTTTCTTGTCGAGGAACTCGACGGCCTGTTCACGGTGTGAGGGATCTTCGGCCACGCCGAGCAGGCGAACCAACATGCCCGTATCGAGCCTCAGCACCTCAGGGCTGACAACCTCTTTCACCGAATAGAACTCCGTTCTCTCACCGTTGTCGGAGCGTTCGATGCGCGATCCGTACTTCAATTTTCGCGGATCGACCTTCTTGTCGAACTTGTGAGGGTCGCGAAACAGGTACGGGAGCTTCTCCATCAGCGACGACGGGTTTTCCACCGGCGTCTTTTGCTCCACGAACTCGTACGTTGACTCCCCGAAAATGTCCTGGTCGTTTGTTCTGAGTTTGTCCTGAATGGTCGGCAGAAACGCTTGATGGATTTCGTAACCCACCGAGTTCCGGCCGAGGTTCTTCGCTGCCAGGCTGGTCGTGCCGCTTCCGAGGAAAGGATCGAGTACGGTCTCGCCGACGAACGAGAACATCCGGATCAGGCGCCGGGGAAGCTCCTCGGGGAACATCGCGAGATGGTTATCCTGTTTTTCACCAGTGAAATTCCAATGGCCGGCGAAGTACGTATTCCATTCCTCGATCGTCAGTTTGGAACGTTCTTTTGCCTCCCTGCTGACTTGAGGCGGATCGCCCAATTTTTTGAAGAGGAGTATGAATTCGTAGTCAATCTTCAGTATACCATTCCTCGGATACGGAAACGAGCCCATGATCGTCGCGCCGCCGGTGGTGTTCGTCGTGGTGACCTTTTGCCAGATGACGGCGCCCATGTAGTCCAGACCGACGGACTCGCAGAACCTGATGATCTCGGTCCGAATCGGAATGACCTTGTAGCGTCCGTAGTAAACCGACCGGGCAAACTGATCGCCGATGTTGATGCAGAGACGGCAGCCTCTGTGCAGCACCCGAACACACTCATTCCACACGAGGTTCAGATTGTTGATGTAGTCCCCGTAGGAATCATGAAAGCCCAGCTGGCCTTGACTGCCGTAGTCCTTCAACTGCCAGTACGGCGGCGACGTAACGACGAGGTGGACGGATTCGTCGGGAATCTCCGCCATCCGCCGCGCATCACCGATGATGATCTTATGATGGGTCTTCATGCTTTGAAAGTTGGATTGGCTTCAAGCTTGCTGCAATATATCCAACCGGTGGCCGAAAGCAAAATAGTTTCATCCAGGTGCGCGGATGGTTTGTCGAATGGAGCTCTTTCGACCGTGCTTTCGTCCTTGACTAAGACGTTGGCTCGCGCTTAACTTTGAATGACGATATCCCCAACTCGGCGAACCCAACCGAGGAAACCGTTGCATGAAATTCGTTCGTCTTTTCCTTCCCCCGCCGCAGTGGAGGGTGCCCGTCATTGTGCTGGCCGGAATCCTGGTGGGCCTCGGACTCTATACGCTCCGCATCTCCAACGCCGTTTCTTACTTCAGCGACCGGTCGGAGACGTGCATGAACTGCCACGTCATGGCGCCGCAGTTCGCCTCCTGGCAGCACAGCAGCCACGCGCGCTTCACCATCTGCAACGACTGCCACGTGCCCCACGACAACGTCCTCCGTAAGTACCTCTTCAAAGCGCAGGACGGCCTTCGGCACTCGACGGTGTTCACGCTGCGGCAGGAACCGCAGGTCATTCACGTAAAGGAGGCGGGTATTGCGGTCATTCAGGAAAATTGCATCCGGTGCCATCTGCATCTCGTGGAACAGACCACGGCGGTGGAGGTAAGCGGCGCGAACTACGCACACGGCCGAGGCAAGCTATGCTGGCAATGCCATCGCGAAACGCCGCACGGCCGTGTCAACAGCCTGGCCTCCGTGCCGCACGCCCGCGTACCTCGCCTGAGCCGCGTCGTGCCGAAATGGATCGAAGATTTTGTCCATCGCCAACCAACGTCCAAGTGATACCGACAGGAGACTTATGAAAAGCATCATTCAGATCGTGCAGGAAAAACCGTGGGTCGGCTGGCTGCTCTTCGTACTCACCGTTGTCGTGGTCTTTTTCATCGGCCTGCTGGCCAGCACCATCGTCGAACGGCGGGGCGAGGAAAGGGCGATGTTCCGCCTCCTCAAGCCGATCGCCGATTGGGAACCGCGCAACGAGGTGTGGGGGGAGAATTTCCCGCGCGAATACCAGACCTATCTGGCCACCAGCGACACGGTGTTCCGCAGCAAATACAACGGCTCTGCGACGGTCGACATGCTCGAGCAGTACCCGAGCCTGGTCGTGCTCTGGGCGGGGTATGCCTTCTCGCGCGATTTCAACCAGGCGCGCGGGCATTACTATGCGGTGAAGGACGTTCGGTTCACCCTGCGGACCGGCGTGCCGCAGCCGGCCACGTGCTGGACCTGCAAGAGCACGGACGTGCCGCGGGTGATGAACGAAAAAGGCGTGGCGGAATTCTACAAAGGCAAGTGGGCCGACCTCGGATCCGAGATCGTCAACCCCATCGGCTGCCAGGACTGCCACGACAACAAGACCATGAACCTGCGCATCACACGGCCGGCGCTGATCGAGGCGTACGAGCGCCAGGGCAAGAAGGTCCAGGACGCCACGCTGCAGGAAATGCGCAGCCTCGTCTGTGCGCAGTGCCACGTCGAGTATTATTTCAAGGGTAAGGAGGAGAAGTACCTGACGTTTCCGTGGGACGACGGAATGACGGTTGACGGCATGGAGGAATACTACGACAACGTCGAGCACGTGGATTTCGTCCATGCCCTCAGCAGGACGCCGATTCTGAAGGCGCAGCATCCGGATTTCGAGCTCTACCGCACCGGCATACACGCCGAACGCGGCGTGTCGTGCGCCGACTGCCATATGCCCTACCGCAGCGAAGGCGGGGTAAAGTTCACCGACCATCACATCCGGAGCCCGCTGAACAATCTGGCCAATGCTTGCCAGGTGTGCCACCGCGAGGAACAGGGCACGCTGGTGAAGAACGTGTACGACCGGCAGGACAAGATCGTGGATGTGCGCGGGCGGGTGGAGGAAGCGCTGGTCAAGGCGCACGTCGAGGCCAAAGCGGCCTGGGATGCCGGCGCCGCAGAGGACGAGATGAAACCGATCCTGCGGCTGATACGTCATGCCCAGTGGCGGTGGGATTACGTTGCCGCAAGCCACGGCGGATCGTTCCATGCCCCTCTCGAGTGCGCGCGCATTCTCGGGACGGCAATGGAAAAGGTGCAGGAAGCGCGGCTGCTGCTGTCGCAGGTGCTCACCCGCCGCGGCGTGAAATGGCCCGTAGCCATGCCGGACCTCTCGACCAGGGAAAAAGCCCAGGCGTTCATCGGGCTGGACATGAACAAAGCGCGCGAGGAGAAGCGGAAGTTCATCGATACCGTGATCCCTGAGTGGGACCGGGCGGCGAAGGAGCGGGAGGGGAAGATGGGGGATGCGTATGTCAGGTGATCGACCATAACTCAAGAGGAAGGAACTGCGATTATTGAAATATCTCATCCGGATGGCCGAAGAGACAGAGGAGCATTTACTCAGCCTTTCGAGCCGCCAGCGACGATTTGCGCTCGATGGCGATGAAAAACATCTGACCCATGAGGCCGGCATCACTACTCGAAATCGGAAACTCATGCGTCCAAATCCACTGGCGTCCTGGGAACTTCGAATACGGAATCTGCGAATCTATTATGATGTAGATGATGAGAACCGGATTGTTTATATTCTGGCGGTTGGAACAAAGGTCGGTAACGAGGTACGCATTGGAAAAGAGGTAATCAGCTTATGAAAACATTGGAACTTGATAAAGCCAGGAAACCCCTCGCGGAATATGCCAGAAGAGTCAAACGAGAGCCGGTTATTGTGACCGTAGACGGCAAACCGCTGGCTGCATTGATCGGATTGGGCGGTGCCGATATGGAGACCGTCTCGTTGAGCAACCGCCCGAGATTTCTGGATTTGATCGAGCGGTCGAGAGCAAGCATCAAGACCCGGGGCGGAATATCTGTCGAAGAAATGCGTCACCGGCTGAAGAAAACGAAGAGGACGGGGCGGTTGAAATAAAGCGGTCTGCAATACTTATGGGGTCCGCTTTGATGTATGGCAGCCTCTTCTCCCGACCAAGAAAAAAGCCCGGGGGTTTATCGGGCTGGACATGAACAAAGCGCGCGAGGAGAAGCGGAAGTTCATCGAGGCGGTAATCCCCGAGTGGGACCGGGCGGCGAAGTAGCGGGAGGGGAAGATGGCGGACGCGGTGAAATAACAGTGCCAGACGTTCAAGAGAGTTTCATGTCTTTCATTTGTCGGAGGCAAAGTGTAAACTCATGCCAGAGTTGAGTCGATTTTTCGGAATAATTATTCGGATGTATATGGAGGCAGGACTGCAACACCATGTTCCACACTTTCATGCTTACTACCAGAGCGAAGTTGCCATTCTTGGCATCAGTCCCGTTGAACTGATATCCGGGTCGCTTCCGCGACGGCAGCAGCGCCTCGTGGAAGCATGGGCAGAACTTCACCAGGAGAACTGATCAAAGACTGGCATTTGCTCCAGGCTGGAAAATTGCCGAAACCGATCGAACCGTTGAAGTAACATGGACCATCCTATCTACCGTATCGACAACGTCGAGGTATTGACGGATTACCGTCTTCGCGTCCGCTTTGATGACGGCGCGGAGAAGACGATCGATCTGTGGCCGGTTTTGCATGGTGAGATGTACGGAGCCCTCGTGGACCGGAAACTGTTCGCTCATGTGCGGGTCGATCACGAGACCGGCACCGTCCAGTGGCCAAACGGGGCCGATTTTGATCCTGCTGTTCTGTACCACTGGGAGGAGAATCTGGACGAACTGGTCAAGCGAGCAAAGGAGTGGGAAACAGGGTAGGTCTGTTGTGGTCTGGTACGCTGGAGGTCCATCGATGACCAGACCAATCCGTCTTTGTGATGTCTTCGCACTCAGCCGGGATCTTCCCAAGCTTGGGCTCTACCGCGGTCAGGTGGGCACCGTGGTTGAGAAGTTAACCGCCCGGAGGTATGAAGTGGAATTTTTCGATAACAAGGGAGCCGCCTACGCCATGGCCTCGCTCGCAGCCAGGGACCTCATTATTCTTCATTATCATCCATTGGACGAAGAAGCGGTGGCGTAGAGCACGAGTATGCGAACGCTCAAGTACGAGGATATGAACACTTTCGTGATACTCAAAGGGCATCTGCAAGAACCGACCAGGCAACCGCGGGAATTTGACGGCTACCATAGGTTCGTGGAACAAGTGAACATCAAAGAATGGCCGTAAAACCGCACTCCGACCTCTTGCCACCTGGGAACCCCGGTGCATTGTTGTGGCGTTACATGAATCTGCCGAAGTTCATATGGTTACTGGAGAAGAGGGCACTTTACTTTGCGCGAATTGACCAACTTACTGAGGCTGATCCGTTTGAAGGCTATTACACGAAAAAGAATCTTGAGTACACGCCGATCTAAAATGACACTTCAATATGCCGAGCCAATGCCGCGCGCTTCTTTTTTGCGCACCAACTATTTTGAAGAACAATACCTTGCCCGGAGCACTCCCCATGAAACACCTCACTCTCCTCCTCGCCGCGCTCTTCTTCGCGCCGGCCGTTGTTGCACAGGACGAAGAAGAACCCGAAAAAGCAACGTTCAACGCGCAGATTCGGGCGCGGGCAGAGACGGATGAACGCGATTTCAATTCGGACACGGATTACAATTCGTACGTCCTCCTGCGCACACGGTTTTCGGCGACGTTCCGGCCGAAAAAGAAGTACGAAGCGCTGATCCAGGTGCAGGACTCTCGTGTCTACGGCAAGGAACCGACGACGCTCAGCGACACAAGAAACCTCGACCTCCATCAGGCGTACGTGCTCGTCCGCGGATTTCTATGGAAGAACCTCGATCTG
Organism: Bacteroidota bacterium; assembly: GCA_037445875.1. Lineage (GTDB taxonomy): Bacteria > CLD3 > CLD3 > SB21 > SB21 > JBBIJR01. The sequence continues at coordinate 11,137 of JBBIJR010000049.1, forward strand.
AAATTCGGCCGCATGGAAGTCAACTATGGAGAACAACGGCTCATCGGCGCGGTCGACTGGAGCAACGTCGGACGGTCGTTCGACGGTGACATTCTTACTTGGCGCATTACGGAGAAGTTCAAAATGGACATCCTGAGCTTCTACCTCGAAGAAGCCAGCACACCTCCGACGGCCGCCAGTACCACCGTCCAGCCCGGAGATAAACACGATAGGGTGTTGGGGGGTGTGTACATGAACTGGAACCGCTCTGATTGGTTGAACGCAGACATTTATTTATTGGGCGAGTTCGACGGTACTAATGTCACCGGCACGAGCAAGGACACTCTGGCGCGCGGAACGGTCGGGACGTTTGTGCGCGGCTCGATCGACGACCGGTGGTCGTACAAAGCCGAATTCGCGTATCAGGGCGGCAAAACGGGGTCGCTGGATTTATCGGCGTTCATGTTGACGGGTTCCGTGACGTACGCGATGCCTGACGCAGGATGGAAACCGGCGTTTACGCTCGGCTATGACTATCTATCTGGTGACAACGATGCGTCGGACGACAAGATCAACGTGTTCAATACGCTGTACGCGACGAACCACAAGTTCTACGGGTACATGGACTATTTCACGGACATACCCGTGCACACGAACGGGCTCGGATTACAGGACTTGATGGTGAAAGTACGTGTGAAGCCTGCGAAGAAGCTGACGCTTGGCATGGACGTGCACCATTTCATGTCCGCAGAAAAAAGCGGCGGGGAGAGCGTGTTCGGACAGGAAGTCGATCTAATCGGCGGGTGGCGGTTTGGGAAGCATTTCTCCTGGGAGGCGGGTTTGTCGGTATTCGTTCCGGGCAAGCTCATGCAGGACCGTTTCGGCGGCAACAACGATCCGGGAGTCTGGTCTCATTCGACGTTCGTATTCTCGTTTTGACGGAGTTCGTTCACCTCGATGAGCTCACCACAAGTCCGGGAGAATGCAACGTCTACGACGTTGGTCGTTTTCCTTCTGATTCGATTGTACATGCATGTAACGCCTGAGGGCGTTGGTCGCCTACCTCTCGTCCCAACTCCTGACGGCGCTGGGTCGTGGTATCGATGATTGAAGATTCAAATGGCGCTCACCTCGATACGGCCCTTCGGGCCACTCGGTGAGCGGCGAGGTGGATATGCAACGCCACCGGCGTTGGTCGTCTGCTTCTATCCGGTTACTGGAAACATGCAACGCCTGAGGCGTTGAGTGGTGGGGACTATTCATTCATTGTTGTCAGGATGATTGATTCCGATGACCATTCGGCTCTTGGGCATCTGGCTCTTGAGGCCGTCCCGTGTCAGGACGCCGCAGCCGCGAACGCGGCCGTGCGCCAGCACAACGACACCGCCGCGTTCCACCTCAAAGGGGCGGCGGATCGTGCCCGCCGATACAAACGTCTCGATTTCCTTTGAATCGCTAAGTTCGATGCGGCCTTTGGTGATGCGACCGGCAAACGACTGCGCCGCATTCGTCGAGAGTTTCCACTCCCCGGCACGCCTCGACCGCGCCAATCGCATGCCGATGCGATGGGTGAAAATGCGGTTGAGGAAGCCCTCCCTGTCCAGCCAGTCGCGGGAAGTCAGAAAAATCTCCTCGTCTTTGATCATGAACAGAAATTCCCTCCAGCCTTCTGGGTCCATCCCAAACGATTTCCCGAAATACCCGCCCATCGCACGAATATCGGGGTGCGACGCGTCGATCAGGCGGAAGTGAGCGTGCTTGTTGGGAAAGGGTTCCTTGCCCTCGGGAGTTGAAACCGCGTCCTTCTTACTCAGGCGGGCGATAAAAAACCCTTCGGGGTTCACGTCGCTCGGGAAAATGCGGCGTGCGTTGGCGAGGCCCGGATGAAGCGGCCTGCCGGACCAGGAACTCAGCCCCGGCACTGTCGGCACCGAGGGATGAAGCTCGAACGGCTCGATCTCGATCGGGTAGCGGCCCAGGATTCGATCGATCAGCACTTCGTTCTCCTCCGGGGTGACGGTGCACGTGGAATAGACGATCACGCCGCCCACCCTGGCCGCCTTGATCGCGCTGACGAGAAGTTGTTCCTGTACGAACGCGAACCGGTCGAGGTGCCGGAGATTCTCCATGGCTTCCGGCGCCTTGTGGACGACGCCGATCGCCGAGCAAGGTGCATCGACGAGAATGCGGTCGAAAGTCTCCGGGATCAGATTGCCCAGTCGCTCCCCGCCCATGTTGACCATCGCGGCGTTCCACACACCCATTCGGTCGAGGTTGTGGGACAAGGTCTTGATGCGCCTGCCGTCCCATTCGTTTGCCACGAGCCGTCCGCAGTTCTTCATCAGAAGACCGAGTTGCGTTGTCTTCGATCCGGGGGCCGCGGCGATATCGAGGATCGTCTCGTCCTCACCAGGGCCAAGCACGAGCGGAGGCAGCATCGATGCGGCACTCTGAATGTAAAAGTGCCCCAGAAAATGCAGCAGCGTCTTGCTGATCGGTGTCGGCTCCTCCTCCACGATGAACGCATGTTCGACGGTATCCAGAGGCCGGAAACGGTAGCCGGACCGTTCGAGGTCCGTGATCAGGTGCTGTGGGTCGGTCTTGAGGGTATTGACACGCAGGGTGGTCTTTCGATCGGACGGCAGGCCTTCAAGGAAGCGCCGGGCTTCATCCCCAAGAACTCCCGTCAGGTATTCAACGAAACCGGAAGGCAGATCCATGGTCATGAACGGCGCTGGCAACGGCGGCCGGTGGTCTCAGTGGGATGCAAAGTACTCGGTCCTGAGCAGGCTGTACAGAAAATGATCCACGCGGCGGCTCTGGATATTGAAGTACGATCGCAGAATCCCATCGCGGCGGAACCCCGCTTTCTCGAGCAGCCGGTAGGACGCCTCATTTTCCACCGAACACTTGGCCTCGACTCGGTACATGCCCGCTTCGTAGAACAACTTGTACAGCACCAACTCGACCGCCTCGCTTCCAAACCCCTGCCGGTGGAAAGCCGTCGCGAGGCTGTACCCGATCTCGGCGATCTGGTGTTCCCACGACCGGACACTCACGGTGACCCATCCCATGGCGGTCCGGTCCTCGATGCGCTCGACGATCCACTGGTAGCGGTCCTTTCCGTAGTTCGGCAGGTCGTTCACGAGATGCTTTTCCAGGTCGGTGCGGATCTGCTCCGCCGTCAGGGGCGCAAACGGCTGATGCGCGCGCAAAGCCTCTTCTTTGCGCCACGCGTGCAAGAGGACGCTGTCGGACGGCCGCGGATCGCGCAGCCGCACCCGGAAGGCGGGCCTTCGCAGCGGTTGAGGGAACCAGGATAAAGAACTTACCATGCTCCAATATACCACGCCGGGTGGGATTTTCAAAAAGTTTCTGTGGGTGATTCGAAGGCGGAGATGCGTCTCAACCATTGGAAAATGTATTGATTCACAGAAACCCGCTATATATATTGTGCCGCTTTTAGCCAAAGGAGCGCGCTATTTCCGTTGATGGCCAAGCGTGACTATTACGAAGTGCTCGGCGTGAGCCGGGGTGCGTCGCTGGACGACATCAAGAAGGCCTACCGGAAGCTGGCCATGGAGTATCATCCGGACCGGAACCCGGGAAACAAGGCCGCCGAGGAGAAGTTCAAAGAGGTGGCCGAAGCATACGCCGTTCTGAGCGACGATGACAAACGGGCGAATTACGACCGGTTCGGTCATGAGGGTCTGCGCGGGCAACAGGGCTTCACCGACATCAACGACATCTTTACGCATTTCAGCGACATCTTCCAGGGATTCGGCTTCGGCGACATTTTCGGAGAGCGGACCGGGCGTCAGTCCCGGCCGCAGCGCGGCGCGGACATCGAAGTCAAGTTACGGTTGACGCTGCAGGAAATTGCCGAAGGTGTCAGCAAGAAGATCAAGCTCAAGCGCCGCAAGGCATGCGACACGTGCCGTGGGTCGGGGGCCGCACCGGGCACCCAACGCATCCGCTGTTCGGTATGCGGCGGATCCGGTCAGGTGCGCCAGGTCTCTCGGTCCGTATTCGGCCAGTTCGTCAACATCGCGACCTGCCGCAATTGCGAAGGCGAGGGCAGCGTGGTGTCCAAACCGTGCCCGGCCTGTTCCGGAGACGGTGTGATTACGGCGGAAACCACGATCAACGTCAAAGTCCCCGCCGGCGTAACGACGGGCAATTATATCCCCATCCGCGGCCAGGGCCATGCGGGTCCCCACGGAACCGATCCCGGCGATGTGTACGTCATCATCGAAGAGAAGGAAGATGAGCTCTTCCAACGGCACGGAGATGACGTGCTGCTCGATGTCACCATCGGTTTTCCCCAGGCCGTGCTTGGAGGGGAACTCGAAGTACCGACGCTGGCCGGCCGGTCCCTTCTGACGATCCCCGCCGGTACGGCGGCCGGCAAGGTCCTGCGGATGCGCGGCAAGGGCATTCCCCACCTCAACGGCGGAGGAGCAGGCGACCAGTTGGTGCGGATCGGAATTCATACACCGCACAAGGTGAACGAAAAGGAGAAGAAACTGCTGCGCGAATTGATGGAATCCGACAATTTCTCTCCGTCATCGGCCGGAGAAAAGGGGTTCTTTCGAAAAGTAAAAGAGGCCTTCACGAACTCATGAGCGTCTCTTCATCGTCCATCATCAGGGGGCCGCTGCGGGTCCTGCGCTTCAGCAGGAAGTCTGCACGGGTATGCACGCAAGATGCCGGCTCCATGGTTTGATCGTTGGTATCGCGGGATGGCGGTGTTTGGGCTCACGCGGCAGGAGGCCGCGTTTGTCCTGTTGATGGCCGTGGTCACGTTGGCCGGTGCGCTGGTACCCGCGGTGCGGTCGTGGTGGAGCCCGCGGGAGACGGCAGGGGAAATGTTCCTCCGGATCGATTCCTCTCTCGTGCTCGATTCCGCCCGGGTGGACGGCCACCGGAACTGGGCGCAGCGGCGGGACTCGCTGATGCAGCTCCTGCATGCCGGCGCCCCTGCCAGTGAAGTGGACTCGTTCGTCCAACGTTCGGCGGACACACCGGTGACGGTGGTCCATATCAACGAAGCGGGATCCCACGAACTGGCGTCGCTGCCCGGCATCGGACCGAAACTGGCCGAACGCATTGTGGAGTACCGCAATCAACACGGGCCCTTCCGCCGGACCGAGGACATCCAGCGTGTCAAGGGGATCGGCAAGAAAATGTTTGAAAAGATTAAACCATTTGTTGACATTAAGTAAACGCTAACGTTCGGACGGAGTGAATCCATGGCTGACAAAGGCGAGATGAAAAAGCCGGCGGAATTGGGCATCAAATCGGAAGGGAGTATCTGGCTGAAGCTCGGAATCGGGATAATGGTGGTGATCCTGATCTGGTCCCTCGTCGTTCCCCAGCAGGAACGCGAGGAACGCACCCGTATCGAGAAACTGACGCGGGCAAAAATGAAAGCGTTGTTCCGGCTGCAGTTCGCCTACCTGACGACCGACACGGTCTACGCCACCGACCTGGGTAAACTGGTCGTATTTGCCCGCACCGCCGATCCGAGTGTGGTGCCCGACAGTCTGTTCGCCCCCGTCAAGACGGCGTACGAGAGGTTCGAGGACCGGCGCGCCTCCATCGAGCCCATGCCGTTGGCGGATTTCAAGAAGGCCTTCCTGGATTCGTTGATCGTGAACCCTTTTTCCGGTGAGCCCTTCATCGTCGAGATCACGACCAAAGCGGGACGGCGCACCTTCAATAT
>JBBIJR010000049.1:16876-27741 GCA_037445875.1 Bacteroidota bacterium
GGTGCGGTCAAGGAAGGCGAGATTACCTGGGATGAGCGGGCGGACCTGACCAATTAGCCTGAACGATCCATGACCACCTCAAACGTCGAATCGGAAGTGCGCGAGGTCGTCCGCGAGGACGATCTGGAGCGGCAATTCGAGGAACGGAGCCGCCTCTATAAGACGCTGGCCATGGGGGTCAGTTTCAGCGCTCAGAACATCCATTTTGCGGAAATAGGAAAGGAGCCGTCCGGATTTCTGGTCCGAAAGTACGGCACGATCGCCACGACGATGAAATTCGGGTCGGGCATCGAAGGCGTCGAAAAGAACATACGCGACCTCAACTCCTATCTGACCGGCTGTCTCGAGGATAACGGCATTCAGGCACGGAGACTCAATCTGAGCCTCAACACGCATCTTGTGTCTCTTCAGCGGGTGACGGCTGACGCGGCCTTTTCGGAAGAGGAATTCGAGAACTACGTGAACTGGGAATTTGGCCAGCACGTGCTCGACGGTGCGGACCAGTATGTGATCAACAGCTGCGAATTGTCGTCGGGAGGGGCCAGCCACGAGATCCTGCTCGTTGGTGTTCGGCGCCGGTTTGTGGACACGCTGAAGCAGACCCTTGAAAAGAGCAAGATCGATCTCACATGCATGGACGTTGATGTGCTGTGTGCGCATGCCGCGTACGAGGTCAATTACGATCCGTTGTCCGGCGGTGGTCTGACGGCGCTCGCCGAGGTCAAGCCGGGCGTGTTGACGATCCTGTTGTGCCAGGACTACGACGTCAAGTTCGTGTATCAGTTCCCGGTCTCCGCAAAGAGCAATCCCGGCAAGGTCGGTTTCCTCTTGAATCAGAATCTGGATTACCTGATGGACGATTACCAGGATGAGAGCGGCGTGCAGGCGAGGATCGGGCGTACCTTGTTATGCAATGTACTGGCGCCGTCCGTTCTGCCGCATGTTGACAAACGGTTCAATCCCTCGCTGATCGAACCGCTGCGCAAGATACGGCTGTCCGAAGACTATCTGGTGGCGGCCCCCAGGACCGATGAGTCCGGCGACGCTCCGGCCGCCCGAGTTTTGCCCGCGACGGACTTCTCTCCCTACGCAGAGTGTTTCGGCGCGGCCGTCAAACTTCTGGTCGAAGCGTGATGCCATGATCAGAATCAATCTGTTGAACAGCCAGCACGCGGTGGCGCACACGCGTGATCGTACCGGAGAGACCGTGTTGGGCTCGGAACGCACCGTCTCCACGGAAGCGCGCAAAAGCTCACGCATGGTTTGGATTCTGACTGTGGGATTGATCCTGCTCATCGTGGGCGGCATAATGTTGTACACGAAGCGGTATGAGGTCGTGGCCTATCTGGAGCAGTACACCGGACCGTTGAACATCCTGCCGGTCCAGGAAGTGGCCCTGTCGGCCGAGGAGATCGAGGAGCAGCGGCGCGACAAGATTCGTCAGCTCTACATGACCAACACGTACCGCATTCAGGGCCGTGATCTGTTCTTCCTCAGCAAGATGGATTCGCTCCGCGGCGAGGCTCGCAAGCCCGGTTATCCGCGCATTGCGTCGCTGTCGCTGGAGGGCAATGATTTCGTTCTCGACGTCTACGCCCGGTCCATCAAGGAGTTTGCCGAGTTGACCAAGGCCGTGGTGACCGTCTACACGGTGGAAGCCGTAAAGCCGTACGATCCCAAACCCAGCAAGGCCATGGCCGGTTACCGCTACTACCGTCCCGTGGAAGGGACGTTGAGAATACCGTCCTCCGCGGAAACCGACACCTCGTTGGTCGAGACACGGTATGCGAGTCTCGATAAAGCCAGGAAGATGGTCACGGACCTTGCGGTCAAGAATAGACTGAAGGCCGAGGAACAGGACGAGATGAAGCTGACCAAGGGTGTCGTGGTCAACAAGTACCGCGTCGGCCTGAAACTGGAAGGCGCGTCCTCCGACTTCTTCAAATTCCTCAAGCAGCTGGGGGCTCTTTCCATCAACGTGGAACAGGCCAAGTGCGGCATCGTGTACGCCGAACAGCGGGATGCGCGCAAGCCAAGGCCGGATGTGATGGAGTTTGATTACAACGTACTGGTCCCGGTCCGTGTCACTGAAGCCAGGGCGGACTCCGCAGCCCGGCCCTGACGTTCCGCCGTCCCACGATTTATGCGGATAATCGCCGGTCAGCGCCGCGGATTGGTACTCAGCGACTTTGAAGCGCCTTTCATCCGCCCGACCAAGGACCAGGTTCGGGAATCCATCTTTAACATGGTCGCTCACGTAATGGACCTCTCGTCCTCCCGCGTGTGCGATCTGTATGCGGGCAGCGGTGGATTGGGTCTCGAGGCCCTCAGCCGGGGGGCCGTTTTCGCCACGTTCGTCGAGCATCACCCGGAGGCCGTCGCACTGATCGAAACCAATCTGAAAAAGGCGCGATTCGAGGAGGTGGCCGAGATTGTCGAAGAAGACGTCCGCACGTTCCTCGAGCGGCCCTGTGCGGAGCCGTTCGACCTGATCCTTGCCGACCCGCCGTACGGGCAGGAACTCGGTGAATTCGTCATTGAAAAGGTATGGGCAAACGGCTATCTTAAGCCCCTCGGCGTACTGGTGGTTGAGACGGAACCGGAGGAGCCGCTGGCCGTTGTGGAAGAGCAGGCATCCCTTCGGGTGCATCGAAGGCGAAAGTGGGGCCGAACGCTGGTGACCGTGATCCAGCGGATGGAGTGAACCTTCGGCGGCGCGCGGTCGTATGATACGGAAAACGGGAGCAGGATCATGAAAGTGGCGATCTATCCGGGTACGTTCGATCCGATCACCAACGGCCATCTCGACATCATCGAACGGGCGGCCGCGGTGTTCGACCGCGTGATCGTCACCGTCGCGCGCAATCCGAAGAAGGAGCCGCTCTTTACGGTCGAGGAAAGGTTGGACATGATCCGCAGCGTGACCGGCCGCTTCACCAACGTGACTTGCGACGGGTTCGACGGCCTTGTCGTGGATTTTGCGCGGAGGGCCCACGCGGACGTTTTGATTCGCGGTCTGCGGGCCATCTCGGATTTTGAGTACGAGCTGCAAATGGCTCACGTGAACCGCCGCCTCCACCCCAAACTGGTGACGGTCATCATGATGCCGGGCGAAAAGTACGCCTATCTCAATTCCACGATCGTCAAAGAGGTGGCGATGTTTGGCGGCGACATCGGAGCGTTCGTCCCGGACGCGATCGCACAGAAGGTCATCGAGCGCGTTCGAGAGGGTTGACGAGGCAAATCGACGAAGAAAACCATTCTACCATGAATCTAAGGACACCATGAGTGTGGCGAAAAAAGAAATGAAGGCCGGCTCACGCCCGAAGGGTCCCACGAACGGGAAGAAGGCGGAGGAGCCGAAGACGATTAAGGAACGGGTCGTCGAAAACGTCAAGTCGCTCCTGTGGGCGCTCGGCGCGTTCTACCTGATCCAGACGTTCGTACTCCAGGCGTTCACGATCCCGACCAGTTCGATGGAGAATACGCTCCTGGTCGGCGATTTTATCTTTGTCAACAAATTCGTTTACGGCGCCCAGACGCCGGAGAACATCCCGTTCACCGAGATCAAGCTTCCGCGGTACCGGTTTCCCAGCTTCCAGGAACCCGAACAAGGCGACGTCGTGGTCTTCCGGTTTCCGCATCCCGAACTGGCCAATATGAAAAACCAGGCGGGGCTCGACTACATCAAGCGGTGTGTCGCCGTGGGCGGACAGACCGTGGAGGTCCGCAACAAGGAACTCTTCGTCGACGGCGTCAAGTTTTCGGAGCGGTTCAACCTGCCAGGTATCCATTACGACCCGCAGGTCAGTGCGTCCGACGGGCCGGTGTTTCCGAGGAACAAGGGAACGGGTGACAACTTCGGACCGTTGAGGATTCCGGCCCGGGGCGACGTCCTGCCCATCAACAAGGATAGTCGGGAACTCGTGCAGTATGTTGCCATGCGGGACGGCCACCGCTTGGAGGCGAGGGTGGACGGCCACTACATCGACGGGGTGCGTGCGGAAACGTACACGGTGGAGCAGAACTACTACTTCATGATGGGTGACAACCGCGACAACAGCCTCGACAGCCGCTACTGGGGGCCGGTGCCGCGCGACCACATTGCCGGCGAGGGCCTGTTCATCTACTGGTCCAACGTCGAGGCCGCCCGGCAGACCTCGTACGTGCTCAAGCTCATCAGCACGTTGAACCTCACACGGGTGAACTGGCGGCGCATCGGGACGATCATTCACTGAGGTCATGTCGGAAGCTGCGCGAAATTCCCCCTCCATCCTGCCTCTCGATGCGTCGATGACCGGTGATACGAAGTTGAGCGAGGGAACCGGCGAGCCGGCCTCGCGACGCGCTGTCCGAACGAAGAGCAAACTATACGAACTGCTTCAGATCGCCGTTTTTGCCTTCCTCTTTGCCGTCATCATCAAGACGTTTTTCATTCAGGCCTTCAAGATCCCGACGGGCTCGATGGAGGACACGCTGCTGGTGGGAGATTATCTGCTGGTCAACAAGTTCGTCTACGGCGCCCGAACGCCCACGACGGTTCCGTTCACCGACATTCCGATGAAATCGTGGAGGCTGCCGGGCCTGCGGCAGCCCCGTCCGGGCGACGTCGTCGTATTTCGTCATCCGCAGGATCCGACGATCGACTACATCAAACGCTGCGTGGCGGTCGGCGGCCAGGCCGTCGAGATACGCAGCAAAGTCGTGCTGGTCGACGGTGTGCCCTTCAGCCGGATTTCCCGGCCGCCGGGCCTGAGGTACGAGGATCCGGAGATCATTCCGAGAGACAAGGGCTTCGACGCGGTCTATCCGAAGGACGCGGGCAGCCGCGACAACTACGGGCCGGTGACCGTTCCGGACGGACACATCTTCGCGCTGGGGGACAACCGGGACCGCAGTTACGACAGCCGCCACTGGGGCTTCATACCGCTCGACAACGTGATCGGGGAGGCGATGTTCATCTACTGGTCCACGGCGTCGGACGATCCACTGGACATTCGCTGGGCGCGTATCGGGAAGATCGTTGAATGAAATTCCACACCGAGTATCTCTGGTTCAACACCAAGAAACGGCGCGAGTACATCAACATCACGGACGAGGTACAGGCGATCGTTGGCCGCTCGCGCATTCAGGACGGCATGGCGCTCGTATCGGCGATGCACATTACCGCCGCCGTGTATGTCAACGACGCCGAATCCGGATTGATCAAGGACATCGACGCGTGGCTCGACCGCCTCGCTCCGCCCGATCCGAATTATCTGCACCACCGCACCGGCGAGGACAACGCCGACGCCCATCTCAAGAATCTGATCCTGCATCACGAGATCATCGCTCCGGTCACGGGAGGGAAACTCGATTTCGGGCCGTGGCAGCAGATCTACTATGCCGAATTCGACGGCCAGCGGAAAAAGCGGGTCATCGTGAAGGTGATGGGGGAGTAGGGCAAGCGGGCCGCCTTTTTTTGTAGCTTTTGAATGGCCGATGCCGTACATAGCCTTGGTTCAAGTCAAACCCGTCTGAGCCTGTCCTTTCTTGCTGCGGATCCTGCCGGGATCGCACGGTCATAACATTATCTACCAGCGAGGCCTTATGCGAAAACTTCGCATCGGAATCGTGGACCTGATCACGAAGGGACCCACGAATACGCTGTACGCACGCGTCATGCACGCCAACCTGGCCAGCATCATGGCCCAGGCCGTCGGGGTGTGGTGCGAGGAACAAGGCCACGAGGTTACGTTCGTCTGCTATACGGGACGCGAGGACCTGACCAGGGAACTGCCCCCCGATCTGGACTTGCTGTTCGTCGCTTCCTTCTCTCAGGCGGCGCAGCTCTCGTACGCTCTGAGTTATCTGTTCCGTTCGAGGGGGGCCGTTACGGTACTGGGAGGTCCCCACGCACGGTGCTACCCCGAAGACGCAGTGCGTCATTTCGACTACGTCGTCGGTTTCACCGACAAGTCGGTCGTACAGAACATTCTGCAGGACTGTTCCCCGCACCGACCGATCGGCATGCACCTCACCGCTCCCCAGCAGCCCGACCACGTGCCAGGAGTGCGGGCGCGGTGGAAGTTCATCGAATCCACCCTCCGGAAGGCGCCCGTCTTCAAGATTGTGGGCATGTTAGGCAGTCTCGGCTGTCCGTACACGTGTTCCTTCTGCATCGACGCCACGGTGCCGTATCAACCGCTGGATTTCACGGAAATGAAGGACGACCTGCGGTTCCTGCTCACGAAGTTCAAGCGCCCGCACGTGGGCTGGCACGATCCGAATTTCGGCATCCGGTTCAACGATTATATGAACGCCATCGAAGAAGCGGTCCCGCCCGACACGATCGATTTTATTTCGGAAACGAGCCTTGCGCTGCTGACGGAGGAACACGTCAAGCGGTTGAAGCGCAACGGCTTCAAGGCGATCCTTCCCGGGATCGAATCGTGGTACGATCTCGGGAACAAATCCAAGACAGGAAGGATCCAGGGCCTGGAAAAAGTCCGTCATGTGTCCGATCAGGTCAACATGATCCTGAGGTACATTCCGTACGTGCAGACCAATTTCGTCATGGGACTGGACTGCGACGAAGGACCGGAACCGTTCGAGCTGACGATGAAGTTCCTCGAAGAGACCCCGGGCGCCTTCCCGGCGTACTCCCTTCTTTCCGCCTTCGGCCGCGCGGCCAAACTGAATCTCGATTACCAGCGGGCGAATCGCGTCATTCCATTCCCTTTCCATTTCCTCAACAACAACCATGCTATGAACGTCCGGCCGAAGAATTACGAATGGCCGGACTTCTACGATAACGTCATTCGTCTGAGCGAATTCTCTTTCTCATGGCCGCGCATCGTCGACCGTTTCCATGCGACGGCTGCGGCCATCCCGCGTCTGCTGAACTTCGTGCGTGCGGTTTCCTCGGAGGGCCACGGACGGATACGTTACTACAAGGAAGTGCGCCGACGGCTAGACGAAGACCGGCTCTTCAGGCGGTATTTCGAACAGGAGACGAGCGAACTACCGATGTTCTTTGTCGAGCGGATGCAGCGCGACCTTGCCGACCTATGGCCCTGGCTGCCTCCGGAGGCGATCCATCATGACGCTTACGCCTATCTCAAGTCAGACGACGCCGCGTTGAGTGCCCCTATTCCGAGCATCGCGATGAGCAGGACGGCGTAACCGTCCCCCATCACATCAACGGAAAAGGGCTGCCCCGCGAGGAGCAGCCCTTCGTTTTGCGATTCGTCTACTGATTACTTAAGCAACATCATCTTCCTCGCCTTGACGAAACTGCCGGCTTCAAGCCGATAGAAATAGATTCCGCTCGACACGGCTTCGCCGAGGTCATTCCGCCCGTCCCACGTTACGGACCGGTAGCCCGCTTTCTCCGCACCGTTCACCAGCGTTCGCACTTCCTGCCCGAGGACGTTGTACACCTTCAATGTGACCCTGCCGTCCTGTTTCAGATCGTAACGGATCGTGGTCGTCGGATTGAACGGATTCGGAAAATTGGCGTGCAGTTCATACGATCGCGGCAGTCCAAGGTCATGTTCCTCTACGGCCACGGGCGGGATCGAGGTCCAGCCGAGCGTGAAGGCCTTGGCGCGCGCGGCGTTGGCGTTGTCGCGAATACCCGTCAGGTTGCTGCCGGCCGTGATCGCGAACGTGAACCAGGTCGTATCGCCCGGACTGAGATTCTGCGGGCCGCTGCCGATCCACGTGCGGTAATCGCCGTTGGGATCGAGTGACGTATTGATGGTCGTGATGAACGGCCATGATCCCGTGCGCGGGTTGCTCACGCTGGCCGTGGTGGTGCGAGCCCCCGACAGACCGCCGATGGCTACGAGCCCATAATACGGCGTTGGCGCTCCCACCGCATCGAAATTGTACACAAGATCCCGCGGAAGATCAAAGCCACCCGAATTGGTCAGGTAGTTGTCCACATCCCAGTCGACGAAGACGCCTGAGTAGAAATCGTTGATTGTCGATCCGGTCGCATTGACAAAGCCGTAGCGGATGAACCCGAACGGATCGCCGGTGTGGGTGTAAGATTTCTGCACGATCTCGACTCCGTACGGTTGAGGAGCGCCGCTGTCGTTGATCACGGCCGTGGAGATCTGATTGAAATTCGCGTCCGATGTAAACCCGCCGGCAAAATTGCTAACGACGTTCAGCATATCGGTCGCCTGGCCGAAACTGCCGATGTGGCCGTTGACGCTGGCACGGCTCGAGGAGCCGAAGATCAGGCCCCCGACGAACATCCCGTTTGCTCCCTGCCAGGTCACGCCCGGCCCGGTGAACGTCATGTTGTCAGCACCAATGGATCCGTCGTTGAATATACCCATCGTGAAATCGCCCGGCGTGTGGTTGAGATAGAGCAGGGCCTCCGAGCCGGTCGGTGTGGCCGTGGCAATATTGGACGAATCGCTTTCCGCCATACCGATCAGGGCCGTCAGGTAGTACCAGTACTCCGTGCCGTTGGTCAGGCCCGTGTCGTCGTAGGCGACGGCAAACGAGTCCGCTACGGTGGTCAAACTGTCGAAGGATACACCGTCCAGCGACCGGTACAGCCGGTAACCGTCCGACGGCGGTCCGCTGAGAGGCGCCGTCCAGGTGAGGTGAATCAACTCATCACCCGCGGTGGCCGCCAGGTCGCGCGGAGCGTCGAAGCTCAACGTCGTGTCCGCGACGATCTGCCCCCGGATTTCTCCGAGGGGAAACGAATCGGTCTGGATCTGCACGTAGCATCCGCCGTTCAAGAGGACGAGGGCCAGCGAGTCGCCCAGTGTCAGGCTGCCCGCAAAGGTCGTGTCCGGTCCTGCGAACGCGCTGTCAAAAAGCGTGTACACAGCCGGCCCGTTTTCGCCCGCTGCCGCTGCGTGAATGTTGACCGAGGTGATCAAACCCGTCAGGTCCGCGGCACTGATGACGTAGTTCAGCGAGTCCTGCTTGAGTTCGAACAGGCCTGTGCCGAACGCGGACGTGGCCACCGGCGGAACGACCTGATTGCCCTCCATCTGTGCGGCCAGTTCATACACCGAGAAGGTGACCAAACCGGGTTTGTAGGTGGCCACGGCCCAGTCCATCCGCACTCCCTGCAAGTCGGACAGCTCGAACATACAATCGTCGTCGGTATAGTCCATATAATTGTGGATCGGATCGGGTTCAGGTTCGTTGGGACACGTATTTCTCCCGATCGGACATCCGAACGCCGCGCTGGCCTCGTAGGGCGTGTCGTCCACGTAGTCGCCGGGCGGATTGCAGCCGTTGTCGAACGTGTGATACAGCCCCAGGTAGTGGCCGACCTCGTGCGTGGCCGTCTTGCCGAGGTTGTAGGGAAAAGCCGTGCCTCCGGGCAGGGACGAATACAGGACCACCACACCGTGCAGGTAGTGCGTTTCGGGAAAACTCCACGGCAGATACGCGTAGCCCAGTAAGCCGTTGCTCTGCCCGCTCGTCATGCCGCAGGTGTAGAGATTCAGCGTGTGCGCGGGATCCACGGCCAGCGCCGATTTCATCGCGTCATCGTACGTTACGGGATCGGCGTACCAAAGATCGTTAGCCGTTCGATCAATGATGGCCAGCACGAAGCGGAAATTGGTCAAGCCGTAATTAGCGTTGAGTGTATCGATCTGACGCTGGACCATGGAGTCGGGGATATTACCCGCTCCGCCCGTGTGGTGCACGATGTGGACGGCCACCGGTATCTCGATGATGGTAGTGGTCAGGGCTGTAAACTCCTGCCGCCACGCATTCAGGTCGTAAGGCGCCCTTGTCAGCGTGGACGGTCCGATGTCGACCGTCCCGCACCGGTTTCCCTGAACAAGTACGCCTTCCTCATTGTAGAACGTCGTGTTGAACTGCTGGGCCGTCAGAGAGCCCAGGGACAAAAACAGGCTGGCCCAGAGTAGTACCCCTCTCATACGAACCTCCATGGAATCGGGAATGGATAGAAAAACGGTTGTTGGCTGGCAGTATAGGCAAAGGGACGCTCAGACGCAAAAGATTTCTGGGTGCCGGAGCAAAGGGCAGAGGTTGTCCTTGGGGTCAGCCACACGGACGATACTATGGGGTCATGGCACTCATCCTCGGCGGAATCCACTCGCAGGCCGTGCCGTTGGAACCGGGAATCCGAACGAGCAGCCAGGGGGAGGGTAGGATAACGGTAAGTTGCGTCTTCACGGGGATTAGGCAGCCGATCCGGCACGCTCCGCGGGCGGGATCAGTCAGCCGGAATACAGCCGATCCGCGTCGACTGTGGATAACATGTTCACAGCCTTAATATCTTAAAAAAATTTCACTAAGCAGTAAAAAAACTCTTGCATTACGGGAGTTGATTAGATATATTAGCGTCCCCCATAAGTCAGGGGGATCGAGTAGTGCGTGCTTACACGTGCCGTTCGGTCTCGGACCCGCACCAGAGGCGGGCGCAATGTTGTTTGACAAGAGAGTATACACAGTCGATTCCAACGAGTCCATCGGATCAACCCATTCTTTGTTGACAATAACAAATGAATTGACAACGAAGAGTTTGATCCTGGCTCAGGACTAACGCTGGCGGCGTGCCTAACACATGCAAGTCTGACGAGAAAGCGGTAGCAATATCGTGAGTAAAGTGGCGAACGGGTGAGTAACACGTAACCAACCTGCCCTCAAGTGGGAGAAAACTCAGGGAAACTTGGGCTAATCTCCCATAACGTGATTTCGACGCATGTCGGGATCATTAAAGATTCATCGCTTGGGGAGGGGGTTGCGTCTGATTAGCTAGTTGGCGGGGTAACAGCCCACCAAGGCTTCGATCAGTAGCTGGTCTGAGAGGATGATCAGCCACACTGGGACTGAGATACGGCCCAGACTCCTACGGGAGGCAGCAGTGAGGA
>JBBIJR010000050.1:0-27160 GCA_037445875.1 Bacteroidota bacterium
ATTCTCGGCCAACTCGGCGGTATCGGTGAAGCGACCGGCGGCGGTGAGAAAACCGTGCTGGGTGCGGGTGGTGGCTCGGTCGGCGGCGGCGGCGGAATTGACGAACTGACCAGCCTGTTGGAAGGCTCCGGCGGTGTGTCCGTCATCGGCGGCCAGTCGGGCAGCGGCCTCATCGGTATCGGCCGCGCATCCGTGAGCGGCGGCGCCGGCGGTGGCGCATCGGTGGCCGATATCCAGAGCGTCATAGACCAGAACGCCGCAGCGATCAATTCCTGCTACCAGAAGGAACTCCGGAAGAATCCCGATCTGAAAGGCAAGATCAGCGTCCAGATCAAGATCAATCCGGCGGGCCGCGTCGCCGGCGTCAATGTGACGCAGAATTCGGTCAATGCGGCCGTTGCCCAGTGCGTGCAGAATAAGATCCGCGGCTGGAGCTTCCCTCGCGGGAAGAAAGGAATGGTCACCGTAAGCCAGACGTTTGTGTTCACCAAGTAATTGCTGACACACATAGTTTTCATGAAAACCGTCCTGACTTCGGGACGGTTTTTTTATCTATCCCGGAGGAGCCCCGTATCGCATGGAATCGAATACGCAGACGTCGTACCGGACCCACACTTGCGGAGAACTACGATCTCAGGACCGCGACTCGATCGTCACGCTGACCGGATGGGTACACCGGCGGCGTGACCTCGGCATGCTCATCTTTGTCGATCTACGCGACCGTTTCGGCCTTACTCAGATCACGTTCAATCCGGAACTCCATCCCGACGTCCATGAACTTGCCAGGGAATTGAGGCATGAGTTCGTGATTCGCGTGACCGGGCGTGTCGTCCTTCGGGAGGGCACAAACGTCAACCGCTCCGTTTCTACCGGCGAGATCGAAGTGGTGGCGATGTCTCTGGAGATTCTAAGCCGGGCCAAGACACCGCCCTTCGCCATCAACGACGAGCGCCTCCTCCTGGAGGAGGATCTGCGGCTCGAGTATCGGTACCTGGACCTTCGCCGTCCCGCCATGCAGCAGGCCCTCGTCTTCCGTCACCAACTCGCCCAGTTGGTCCGGACCTTCTTCACGGACTATCAGTTCGTCGAGGTCGAGACTCCTGTGCTGATGAAGAGCACCCCGGAGGGCGCGCGCGATTACCTCGTGCCCAGCCGTATCCATCCTGGAAAGTTCTACGCTCTGCCGCAATCGCCCCAGATCTACAAACAGCTGCTGATGGTGTCCGGCCTCGATCGCTATTTCCAGATCGTCAAGTGCTTCAGGGATGAAGACCTGCGAGCAGACCGTCAACCGGAATTCACTCAAGTCGATGTGGAAATGGCGTCCGTGGACAGAGAAGACGTGCTGCGAGTGGTGGAACAACTCATGGCCCGGATTTTCCACGTGCTGATGTCCGAAGAGATCGCTCTGCCGCTGCCCCGTTTGACGTACGAGGAGGCCATGAACATGTACGGGAGCGACAAGCCCGACGTGCGCTTTGACCTGAAGATCCAGTACATCGACGATCTGGTGAAACACAGCGGTTTCCAGATTTTTCGCGACGTGCTCCAAACGGCAACGGGTGCGGTCGGCGCCATTCGCGTGGACGGACAGGCCGCAGCCTTCTCGCGCAAGAAGACCGATGCGTTGACAGACTACGTGAAGACCTTCGGCGCGAAGGGCCTGGCTATCATCAAGATGGAAGGCGACGGTCCCGTCAGCAGTCTGTCCAAGTTCCTCGATGCCGGTGCACTCAGGTCCATCGCCGAACGCACCGGCCTGCGACCGGGGGACGCGTTGTTGATCGTTGCCGACCATCGTCGCGTGGTCCAAAACAGTCTCGGTGCACTGCGACTTCGAATTGCCGAGGATCTGGAGTTGATCGATGAGCGAAAGAGCGCGCTGCTGTGGATCGTGGACTTCCCGCTGCTGGACTGGGACGAAGAAGAGCGGCGGTATGTAGCCATGCATCATCCGTTCACGTCTCCCGTGGACGCCGATCTTCCCCTCATGGAGACAGAACCCGCAAAGGTCCGCGCAAAAGCCTATGACCTTGTGATGAACGGTTCTGAGTTGGGCGGCGGCAGCATACGGATTCACAACAAAGACGTCCAGAACAAGATGTTTGACGTACTGAAGTTGTCGGAGGAAGAACGACAGAGCAAATTCGGATTTCTCCTCAGGGCTTTCGAGTACGGGGTGCCTCCGCACGGCGGCATTGCGCTGGGGTTCGATCGCCTTGCGGCCCTCCTGCTGGGCCGCAAATCCATCCGCGACGTGATCGCCTTTCCGAAGACGAACAGCGCCGTGAGCCTGATGGATCAGGCGCCTTCCGCGGTCGACGAAAGGCAATTGAGGGAATTGCATATTCGGATTGCTTAAGCTCCCAATGAAGAGGAGACCATGCCATGGCGAAGAAAGGATTTCATCTGTCATGGATCCTGCTGCTGCTGATCGGGCTGGCAAGCGCAAGTCTGGTGTATTTCAATTCGTGCACGACAGCCGATGAAAGTCACGCCGGCGAGAAGAACACAGCGGGACTCCGGGAACAAGACGCCTTGCGCGTCATCAGTGCGACCCCGCAGGGGGCCGTCGAAGACATCGGTCAATTCTACTCCGTTGTAGTGGTATTCAATCAGGCCATGGTTCCTCTCGAGGCTCTCCCCGAGGGTGAAGGGAGCGGGCCCCTGCAATTGACGCCGCGCGTCAAAGGCAAGTACCGATGGCTGGGCACCAACACCCTGGCTTTCATACCCGCGGACACGCTTACGCTGGCTACCCGCTATTCGGTCACCGTTCCGGCCGGCACGCGGTCCCTTGCCGGGAATGCTCTCGACAGGCCTTATACATGGAGCTTCGAGACGCCCAAACCCGCGTTCAAACGATCGAATATTTATCCCGATGCATCCGGTGTAACCCGTACGCCAACCGTCTACCTGCTGTTCAATCAGACGGTGGTTCTGTCCAGCCTGCGTCAGCGGGTAACGTTGTTCAGAGAGACCGACGGAAGCAAAGTACCGATCACCGTTAGCCAGGCCGATACCGACCAGATTCGTGAGTATCGTGAGAAGTATGCATACTCGTACTACGACTACGGATACGAAGAAGCAGGTTCGGTACCGGACGTAGCATCCTGTTTGTACGCGGCCAAAGCGGCAGGCCCGCTGGATATGGCCACCACCTACATTCTGGACGTGGGTGCGGGCATCAGGGGTATCGTAGGTGAACTGGGAAGCTCCGAATCCAAGCAAATCCGGTTTACCACGTACGGCCCGCTGACAGTGCTTGGTGTCGACAATCCCGAATACCCGTCCTGGCCGCTCAAGGTCCGGTTCAGCAATTACGTAAATCCGTCCCAGATGGCCGCGCACGCGGAGATTTCGCCGGAAGCCGAACTGAAGGATGCCTACAGCATGTACTGGGAGGATAATACCGTAGGATTGGCCTATGACCTGAAACCGCAAACCCGGTACCGCCTCACGCTGTCTTCGAAGCTGGAGGACGATTTTGGCAACACGTTGGGTGAGACCTACGTACACACGTTCACCACCGGCGACTATGAATCGGCGGTTTATTTTCCGTCGGGGGACCACATCATAGAGTCCTACTTGAGCCACAACCTCAACGTTACTGTGATCAATCCCAAACCCATCAGCCTTCGCATGGGCAAACTGAGCCAGACGGACGTGATCCGTCTGATACAGGTCGGGTACCAGTGGTCCGATAAGGAGGTTTTCTCCGGATGGACCGTCCAGAAGACCGGCATTCCGCCGCTTGCCCGAAATCAGGTTCATCTCGTGCCCATCGATCTGGACGGGGCCCTCGGCAGCGAACGGAGCGGCGCCGTATACGTCGAAATGAAGCACGGTGAAGGGAAGTCCGTCGAAACTAGGCGCGCCATTGTGCAGCTAACCGATATCGGTATCACAGCCAAGTTCTCCAAACTCGATAACCTGATCTGTCTCACCTCCCTGCGGGACGGCCGGCCGCTGAACGGAGCATATGTGGAAATACGAGACGACGACGCGACCGTTCGCTGGAGCGGACAAACAGACGCCCGCGGTTTCGCACGGGCTCCCGGCTGGTTCGCACTCGGCATAAGGCCCGAAAACGAGTGGTCCGAACCGAGGCAATGGGTCTTCGCAGGATATGGTGACCAGCGCGCCTTTGCTCATTCCGGCGACCGCATTTCCACCTACCGATTCAATGTCGATTACAACTGGTCCGTCTCGGAAAAAGACCGGACAGACGGATTTCTGTTCACGAACCAGGGTATTTATCGGCCCGGGGACAAAGTGTACATCAAGGGACTTTGCCGAACGCTCAGGAACGATGTGCTTACGGTCGCCGCGCGACAGACCGTCCAGCTCCTGATCAGAAACCCGTCGTACGAGGAGATTCTCCAGGAATCGATCGTGACCAATGACTTCGGCGCCTTTGATCTTCCGTTTGCAGTGGATGCGAATGCCTCTCTGGGCCACTACAGCATTCAGGCCAGCGTGGGCGGAGAAACCATTGCCAGCGAGAGTTTCCAGGTACAGGAATTCAAACCCGTGGAGATGGAGGTTGCTGTGACCTCCGATCGGACGCACTACGTATGGAGAGAGAAGCTCAAGGCCACGCTGGACGGGCATTACCTGTTCGGCATGCCGCTCAGCCAGAATCCCATCCGCTGGAGCATCACTCGAACGAGGGCATCGTACGAACCGCCCGGATACGACGGATACTATTTCGGCGAGAACCTGTACGACGACTATCGATGGTCGGGTCAATATTCGTACAGCAACGTCTTGGCCAGTAATAGCGGAACGCTCGACAATCGCGGGTTGCTGGATGTTTCACTGGACCTGGCGGCAGACGGGCGAAACGAGACCTCTACCCTCGTCATCGAGGGTACCGTGCAAGACAAAAGCCGACAAAGCGTCAGCGGCCGCAAGAGCGTATGGGTCCATGCCGGGACGTATTACATTGGCCTCAAACCGGCCACCACTTTTCATGAATCGGGTAAGCCGCTGGCGGTCGACGTCGTGACGGTTGATCCGGAGGGCAAGAAATCGGGCGGCCATTCCCTGACGATGCGGCTGATTCGGCGGTCATGGGTATCGGTCCGCGAGAAATCGAGCGACGGAACGTTTCAATGGACGTCGCAGCAGTCTGACTCGGTGGAGTCCGAGATGCGTTTCACTTCGACTCGTGAGAGTTCGAGCCGGACAGTAAATCCGAGCGCGACCGGGTATTACCTTGTTCGGGTGTCCGGTACCGATGAGCACGGAAATGCCGTTCAAAGTACATGTTACGTGTACGTTGTAGGCCGCGGATATGCCGGTTGGTATATGAGTAACGACGACAAGATCGACCTGGTTCCAAGCAAAGCCTCCTATAATCCGGGAGACAAGGCGCGGATTCTGGTCAAGTCACCGTACGATGAGTGTCAAGCCCTGGTAACGGTCGAGCGGGACGGTATCCTCTCGCATCAGACCGTTCAGTTAAAAGGGAGTTCCGATGTTGTGGATCTGGCCGTCAGCAAGGACTGGATCCCCAACGTGTACGTGTCGGTGCTTCTGCTAAAAGGGCGCAGTGCTCCTCCCGAACCCGGTCAGAAGGAGGACATCGGAAGGCCCTCCTTCAAGGTCGGTTATGCCAAGCTGGCGGTGAATCCCGACGCCAACCGATTGAACGTGGGTATAAAGACGGAAAGGGACAAATACGGACCGGGGGACTGGGTCACGGTTGACCTATCTGTGAAAAATCGCTCGGGACAGGGCTCTGCGGCCGAGGTTACGCTCTATGTCGAGGATATAGGCGTTCTCAACCTGGTGGGCTACCGGACGCCACAACCGTTCGATCATTTCTACCAGCATCGTCCGTTGTCTGTGGCTACGACGGAAACGCGCTCGTACATTCTGGACCAGATTGTCGAGAAGGAATTGACGGAAAAAGGGGGCGTCGGAGGAGGTGGTGGAGACGAGGCTTATCCTGCCATTGCCATACGAAAAGATTTTAAAGCGTGTGTGTACTGGAACCCGTCTGTCGTCACCGATGCTTCCGGCAAGGCCCGCGTGCGCTTTCAACTTCCGGACAATCTGACCGGTTTTAAGATCCTTGCCGTAGCCCATTCCACCGACTCCCGTTTCGGTTCTTCAGAAAAGAACATTACGGTGGCCAAGCCGTTGATGCTGCGTCCGGCACTGCCGCGGTTTGCACGCGTCGGCGACGAAGTGGAGGCGGGCGTGATCGTACACAACTATGCGGACCGTGACGGTACTGTGAAAGTGATGGCCGCATTGGAGGGGGTGGACTTGGAGGATCAGCCATCGAGAGAGGTCACGCTCAGGCGCGGGACGTCCGAGGAAGTTCGATACAAGTTCAAGGTGCGCGAGAGCCGGACGGGGGTGTTCACTTTCCGGGCTGTCATGGACGACCTGAGTGACGGCGTCGAAATCCGACTGCCGCTGAAGATCCCCACATACACCGAAACGGTTGCCCTGTACGGAAGTACGGTGACCTCTCATCGGGAAGAGGTGGTCGTCCCGTCTGCCATATTCGAGAACGTCGGAGGGTTGGATGTAACGACTTCGTCCACGGCCTTTGTGGATCTGGACGGGAGCGTGCGCTACCTGTTCGAGTATCCGTACGGATGTTTGGAGCAGAAAACGTCCCGGGCGCTGCCGATCATCCTTTTCGGCGACGTCGTGGCTGCGTTCGGATGGCAGGCCTTCCGGGAGGGATCGGGCACGATCGAGGAAGTGGTCCAGCAGTATGTGGACGATGTGCCGAAATACCAGGATTACAGCGGCGGTTTCAAATACTGGACGGACGGGGATCATGTGTCTCCGTACGTGTCCGTGTATGCGATGTTCGCACTGCACAAAGCCAAACAGAAAGGCTATGCGGTTTCCGAGGATTGCTACTCCAAAGGCCTGTCCTACCTGAAACAGCTTGTTCGCAACCGGGGTGTGGACCGCTACGGTCTTTTCTATTCCCATGTGACCAACTGCTTTGCACTGGCTATGCTGGCGGAGACGGGCTATTATGACGCTCCGACGGTCGAGCTTATGTTCCAGCGACGTCAGGAACTGCCGTTGTATGCGCGTGCCATGCTCCTGAAGGCGATCGTACTCGGGCGGGGCAACCCCGTGATGGCCGATGAACTGAAACGCGACCTGCAAAACGCCATCAAGATGAACGCTACCACCGCACATTTCGAAGAACCCGCCACTCAGGGGCTCGAGTGGACATTTCACTCGAACATCCGGACGACGGCCGCCGTTTTGATGACGTTTCTGGAAGTGGACGGTGAGCGCGTTCCATGGGCCGAGAAGGTCGTCAAGTACGTCCTGCAGGAACGCAAGCTCGGGCGATGGCGAAGCACGCAGGAGAACGTGTACGTATTCTGGGCACTCGCGACGTACTTTTCGATCTTTGAAAAGGACGTTCCGGACTTTACTTCCGACATTCTGGTGGATGGAAAGAACCTTCTGCATGAGATCTTCCGCGGCCGCACGACGGCTTCTGGACGTAAAGTGCTTTCCCTATCCTCATTACGGAAAGACGTTGCGTTGCCGGTGGATATCAACAAAGAGGGCACTGGGCGTTTATACTACGGACTTCGCATGACCTATGCTCCGAAAGCGGGGGCCATTATTCAAGCGAGAGAAGAGGGGCTGAAAGTTGACAAAACGATCGAGGACGAGAATGGCCAGCTCGTGACGGGTGGTGTTTTCAAGGCAGGATCGCTGTATCGAGTGAAGTTGACCGTACGGACGCCGCAGGACCGGCATTTTGTGGTCGTGGACGACCCTTTGCCTGCCGGCTTTGAGGCCATCAATGTGCAGTTGGCCACCAGTGGCCGGGGTCTTACATCGTTGGTCTCCACGCCGCGGCGAGGTTGGTGGTTCTACAGCGGCTTCAACACGTCCGAGCTGCGCGACGACCGTGTCTTGCTTTTCGCCGACTATCTGAACCAGGGCAGCCATACGTACACATACCTGGTGCAGGCCACCAGCTACGGCACGTTCGAGCTGCCGCCGACCAAGGCGGAGGAGATGTACGCGCCGGAGGTGTTCGGCTCTACACAGAACCGGTTGATCAGGGTACAATAGAAGGAATGAGAGTCCGGGTGAAATTCTTCGCGATGTGCCGGGAATTGTCTGGGTGCGACGAGGCGGTCCTGGAGGTCTCCGGCAGCAGCGCGGACGCTTTCTGGGCTTCTTTGCTGGCCGCGTACCCGCCGCTGGAGAAACTGAAGGCGTACAGCCGCCTTGCCGTCAACCAGGAGTATGCAGTTCGTCCCGAGCTGAGAGAAGGCGACGAGGTGTGCATCATTCCGCCGGTCAGCGGAGGTTGAAATGGTCCGCACCGGAGACCGGTGGCTGGAAGTCACGGAAAATAGTCTGGACGTGGAAGCGGCGTATCGATTCACGCTGAGCCCGGAAGCCGGGGCCGTAGATCTTTTTGTCGGCACCGTGCGAAACCGATGCGAGAAACGCCCGGTTGCGTCGATGGAGTATCACGGTTATGCGGGAATGGCGGAACGGGTCCTGCAGGACATTGTGCACCGCGCAGCCGAGCGGTGGCCGATCCGCAAAGTGGCCGTGCTGCATCGATTGGGTCATCTCCAACAAACGGAAGCAAGTGTGGTTATTGCCGTTTCGGCTCCGCACAGGGCCGAAGCCTTCGAGAGTTGCCGGTTCATACTTGAGGAACTCAAGAAAGACTTGCCCGTGTGGAAGAAGGAGCACTTTTCCGACGGCTCGAAGTCGTGGAAAAACCTCCCTTAAGAGCGATTTAACAAGATGTTGGGGCGAAAATTGTCTTGATATGGAAATCGAATTTCCATAACTTGAATGCACACAATTCGCATCCTCCTCACCAGCCGAACATTGGAAACGCCGGTCACTCAAGAGCACCTTACATGTTGAGCTGTTAATCTAATGAACTTAATCAGGTACATTGTGACGAGGCCCTTATGAACCTTGGTCGGAAGGTCGTTCTGATGGGATGGCTCTTCCTGGTTTCGTCTTTGTTTTCGCAGACATTGGTTCAGGATTCCACGGCCCTGGTCGATCTCTACAACAGCACGGGCGGTGCATCGTGGGTGAATAACACCAACTGGCTGTCGGGGCCCGTATCGACCTGGTTTGGCGTGACCGTGTCCTCCGGTCGCGTAGCCGTGCTGAATCTGAGCAATAACGGTCTGAGCGGTCCGATTCCTTCATCCGTCGGAGACCTCACAGCCTTGACTTCGCTGCAGCTTTTCGGGAACCAGTTGTCCGGCTCCGTGCCGACTCAATTGGGAGACCTGACCAACCTCACGAGTCTCGGACTTGAGCAGAACCAACTGTCCGGAACGATACCCCCGTCGTTAGGAAACCTAAGTATCCTCGTGGAATTGACGCTTTCGGGCAATCAATTGACCGATTCGGTCCCTACAACATTCGCGAATCTGTCCAGCCTGCAAACGCTCAATATCCAGTCCAACCGTATGGACCAGTTCCCGGACCTGTCCGGCCTGTCGGTGCTCGCAACGTTGAACATGTCGAATAATCGCTTCACGTTCGAGGACATCGAGCCGAATGTCGGTGTTCCCTCTTCATCGTTTACGTATGCACCTCAGGACAGCGTCGGCTCTTATGAAACACGGATTCTTGCGGAAGGTTCTTCGACGACGCTAACGGTCACGGTCGGGGGCACCAGCAATACGTACCAATGGCTGAAAAACGGCAATGCCATTTCCGGGGCCACCTCCGCTGCGCTGACGTTCAGTTCACTGGTTGCTTCGGATTCGGGCGTCTATTCGTGCTCGATCGGCAACACGCTCGCAACGTCCCTGACGCTCAACAGTCGAACGGTGAAGCTGGTGATCACGGGGAGCGCTCCCGGCGCTCCTTCCAATCTCGCGGCGTCGGCGGTGTCGGGTAGTCGTGTGGATCTTACCTGGTCGGCGGGATCAGGCATCGTCAACCGTTACCGGATCCAGCGTTCATTTAGTCCGTCGACGAACTTCTCCCAGATCGATTCGGTGGGAGGTACAACTACCGGATATGCCAATGTGGGTCTCACCCCCGGAACGACCTATTATTACCGGGTATTCGCCGTTGGCAGTTTTGGCACCTCTGCTGCCTCGAACACGGACAGTGCCACGACATTCGGTACGCCGCCCGTGGTGGTATCTGCGATTCCCGATACGTTCTTTAGCGAAGGCTTCGGAAAGCGGTTTATCCGCCGGCTGCGCGATGTATTTTCGGACCTGGATACACCCTCTCTGAATTTTTCGGCAACCTCGAATCCGGCAGAGATCGTAGTCTCGGGACCGCCTGCGACCGATACATTGTACGTAACCGAAGTGCCCGGATTTCTGGGTGTGACCGAAGTCCGCGTGACGGCCACGGACGGGATCTCCACCGTGGCGGATACATTCCTTGTCACGGTTAATCCGGATTCCGTGCCGCCCGTCATTTCCTCGCTGCAGAGCAACTCGCCCGTTGCCGAGAACACCATCGTGACCGTTACGTGTCAAGCAACGGATAATTACTTGGTGTCGTCCGTTCAACTGTCCTATCGCACCGGCGCCGGTGCCTTTCAGACGACGCCGATGGCCCTCGTCTTAGGCAATACGTATTCGGCCGACATTCCTGCGGCGAGTGTAACGTTGGAAGGTGTGAGCTTCTTCGTGAGCGCCACCGACAATCGAAACAATGCCGGCTTCAGCGACACCGCCGGGGTCCGTGTGACGTTCACCCAGTTGTCCAGCGCCACGCTTCCCGGATCGGAATTCTCGGGAGGCATCAGCAGCGACCGCTGGCGCCTGATCTCCGTGCCGGCGGATCTTACGGACAAGACGGTGTCCGCGCTTTTTCCAAACACGAATTCCCAGGACTTCACGGCATTCACGTATGCCGGCGGCTCGTTCAGCACGACCAATGCGATCTCTCCCGGCCGGGCCGTCTGGTTCCGTCACAAGTCGGGGAACGACACGCTTCCCATACGGTGCGGAGGCGGGACCACGAACGACGCGGCGGAATTCAGCGTTACGTTGAGCAGCGGTTGGAACCTGATCGGCAACCCTTATCCGTTTCCGCTGGCCGTCAATCTTCCGCAGGATACGGTGTACGGGCCGATATCCTATACGGGATCGAGTACAGAAATTACCGGATGGACGGACACGCTGGGTACGATCTATCCGTTCGGCGGGTACGCCGTCTACAACCGTCTATCCACGCCTCGAACGCTGTATTTTCGTCCCGGAGGTGCAGCGCTGTCCAAACCGCCGCCCGTCCGCTCGGGAGCCACGTTCGTCCTCAGAATCGAGGGAACCGGAATGAAGCGGACCGAGCGTTTTGGAGACCTGTATAACTACTTCACGTTGACGCCTGAAGTCAACGCAGGCCGATTCAACGCTCCCGAGCCCCTCAGCGTGGATGACCATGTGTCCGTGTTCTTTGAGTCGGACGGCAACCGGCTGTCGAGCCTCTACGAATCCAGTGCTGTCGAAGATCGAGCGGTCGACGTCTTCGTAACGTCCTCCATGGATGGTGGAGAGGTCGAGTTGTCCTTCATGATTGAAAAGAACACGAACGGACTCGAAATGGCGATGGTCAATGTGTCTGAAAACATGCTGATAGCGCCTTCGGGGCTTGTGACCCTTCGGCACACCCGCCAGGGTCCCGTGCGGCTCAGGCTGCTGATCGGCCGCCGTTCCTTTGTTGATCAGGCTGTGGAGGAGCTCCTTCAGGGACTTCCGAAGCGCTTCGAATTGCTTCAGAATCAGCCCAATCCGTTCAACCCGGTGACCGAGATTCGCTATGCCCTGGCTAAGCAGGGACGCGTGACGCTGACTGTTCATAATGTTCTGGGACAGGAAATCCGGAGGCTCGCGGACAACGATCTTCAAGAGACCGGATTCCGGTCCCTTAGATGGGACGGCCGGGACAACCGTCAGCGCACCGTGGCGTCCGGCGTGTACATCTACCGTTTGAGCGTACGCACGCTGGACGGCCGGCACGTGCACCTGTCAAAGAAAATGTCGTTCATCAAGTAGTCAACCTGCGTGAGGTCAGCGATATGACAAAACTGAGATTCATGTGGCCGGCCGTTTTTCTGGTCCTGACGGCCTGCGGTTCCTCCACCCGGTCTTTTCTGGCGGAAGATGAGGAACTTCGGCAGATGTTCAACACGGATGAATACGTCAGCATGTCCGATTATGAGCGGTATCGCGTGGCCGAATACCTGATGAGCAAGGGGCAGGTCGATGAAGCCCGGAAGATATATGAAGACATTGTCACATATAATCCGGGCGTTAGTGCGATCAAGTACAAACTTGCCATGATTTACCTCGGTCGAGACTCCGTGTCTTTCGGCTCCTTCGACGAGAAGGGCCGTGTGCTGCAGTTCTCCAGGAGCGGCAAGGACCTGGGAGAAGCGGTCCTCCAGGAGATACGTTCCGAGAGCCCCGGGTTTCTGCCCGTATATTCTCAGCTTATGGTGCTGAACGTGGGACGGCGTGATTCGGGTACGGTACGAGAGCTGTTCACAACGGCGCGGGAACTGGACAAGGACTTCAACACGGCCGATTACCGTGTGGGATACCTGACCATGTTTGATCGCGACAACCCGAACGCATTCGAGGACGCGGAATCGCTTATTCGAAAGGCACAGAGGTCGTATCGCGAATTGTATGAATCGTATAAGAACCTCGGGAATATTCACCGGGTGCAGAAACAGGACACGCTTGCTTACAAGGCATTCCTGAAAGCTCTGGACTCGAAGAGCGAGGCGGTGGACCTCTTTGCCACGTACGGCGACATGGCGGAGCTGTGCCGCCGTATCTACCAGCAGCAGCAGAACGAGACCTACCGCGATATCGCACGGCGATATGCCTGCATGAGCCTGGCATACTTTCCCGGCTACAAGCCGTCCGTGGATGTCCTGCACGCACTCGGTGCCTCGGGGGCTGTGGAAAGCGTCGTGGACAGCAGTTCCGACAGTACCGCCGTCCTTGATCGCTTCTGCAGCGAGACAGTGTCGGCCGTAGACAGTGTGCGCGTGCAGGCGACCACCGAAAGCGTGATCCCGCGTAGTATTTTGCGAAAACAAA
Source organism: Bacteroidota bacterium (assembly GCA_037445875.1). Lineage (GTDB taxonomy): Bacteria > CLD3 > CLD3 > SB21 > SB21 > JBBIJR01. The sequence continues at coordinate 13,077 of JBBIJR010000050.1, forward strand.
TGGAAGCGGCGCCCAAGACGACCGCCTCGACGAAACCCCGCTCGGTCAACAAGTGGGTCATTGGAGGGGCCGTTGTGGCCGGTGCCGGTGGCGCGGTGTTGCTGTTGGGAAGTGGGGGAGGCAAGTCCTCCGGCGGTTTCGGAAATCCACCAGGGTTCCCGAACCCCAACTGATCGAAAGTCCTGCATGGCCCTCATAGACGGCTTCCACCGCACGATCGATTATCTCCGAATATCGGTGACGGACCGGTGCAATTTCCGGTGCGTATACTGCATGCCGGCCGAAGGCGTGGAGTTTGTTCCTCGCGAGGAACTACTTACCTATGAGGAGATTGAGCGGGTGGCGCGGGTTTTTGTGGACCTCGGTGTTACCAAGATTCGTATCAGCGGGGGAGAGCCTACCTTACGAAAAGACCTCACAACCCTTGTTTCCCGGATCGGGAGTCTTCCGCTTCAGTCCCTGGCCATGACCACCAACGGTTACCGGTTTCGCGACATCGCCCTGGAACTCCGGCGGGCCGGCATGCGGCGCGTCAATATCAGCCTGGACACGCTAAGACGTGACCGGTTTACGCAGATGGCGCGCTTTGACGGTTTCGAGCGTGTTTGGGGATCCATCGGCCGGGCGCTGGAGGTGGGATACGATCCGGTCAAGATCAACGCGGTGATCGTGCGGGGCCTCAATGACGACGAGGTCCTCGATTTCGCCCGGCTGACCGAAAAGAGCCCGGTGCACGTCCGGTTCATCGAATACATGCCGTCGTCCTCGATGTTTGGCAATCGTTTTGACGATGCTCGAGTCGTCAAAGTGGATGAAATCCGAAAGCGGGTGGAAGACGCCTTCCCTCTCCTGCCCGTAGACGTGGATTTGAAGACCGGCCCGGCCAAGGTGTACGGCATCCCGGGCTTTGCCGGCAAGGTGGGGTTCATCGATCCCTACGGTGATCACTTCTGTGCTTCGTGCAACCGTGTTCGGCTGACGTCCCTCGGCCGCCTCAAGTGGTGCCTGTTCTCGAACGAGGGTCTCGATGTCAAGGCGTTTCTGCGCAGCGGCAAGTCAGATGAGGAACTCGCGGACTGGATACGAGGAAGGATTGTAACGGACAAGCCGGAGCACCATCCGGTGATGATCTCGGACATGGTTCGGGCGAGCACGGTTTTTTCTCAGGTCGGGGGTTGATCAGGCGCGGGTTCCTTCATGGCCAGGCGTGTCGTAATCATCGGCGGCGGGATAAACGGTGTCGGTATCGCCCGCGACGCCGCCATGCGGGGCCTCGAGGTTATCCTGTTCGAAAAGAAGGATTTTTGCTCCGGAACGAGCTGGGCATCGAGTAAACTGATTCACGGCGGCCTTCGGTACCTTCAACATTTGGAATTCGGACTGGTTCGTGAATCCCTGCGTGAGCGTGAAATCCTCCTTCGTAGCCTCCCGCACAACATCCATCCGCTTCAGTTTCTAATCCCCGTATATGCGGACTCACCGCACCGGGAATCTACCTTGCGTTTGGGCCTTGTCCTGTACGACCTCTTTTCGTTCGACAAGTCTCTGCCGAACCACGACCACCTGGAGCGAGAGGAGGTGATGGCGCTGGAGCCCGGACTGCGGGCGGAGGACTTGATCGGCGGCATCCTGTACTACGATGCTCAGTGTCCGTATCCAGAGCGGCTGGTGATGTCGTTGGTGCATTCGGCCATGGAACACGGGGCACAGCTCCACAATTATCATGAGGTGCGGCGGATTCGGGTAGAGAAGGGGGTGGCCCGAGGTGTCGAGGTGCGGGATCTCCGAACCGGCCAGGACTCCGTCGTGGAGGCCGAATGTGTCGTCAACGCCGCAGGGCCGTGGGTGGACCTGCTGCTGGAATCGGTCGTTCGCAAACGACCCCCCCTGATCGGAGGCACCAAAGGAAGCCACATCGTCGTCAGTCCGTTTCCCGGTGCACCGAGACGGGCCGTGTATTTCAATGCGGCCATCGATCAGCGGCCATTGTTCATCATCCCGTGGCGGGAACGGTACCTCATCGGCACGACGGATATGCGATTCTCAGGTCCGCCCGATGGACTGCATGCCGGAGACGAAGAAATAGCGTATCTTTTGGACGAGTGCAACCGTATCATTCCGGATGCTCGCCTCGGGACCGGGGACGTACAGCTCAGTTTTTCAGGCGTCCGTCCGCTGCCGTTCGATGCGGCGGCAGACGAGGGCGCCATTACCCGGCGTCATGCGGTCGTGGACCACTCGGGCCGCGACGGGATCCGGCGCTTGGTCTCATTGGTGGGCGGCAAGCTGACTACGTACCGACAGGCGTCGGCCGATGTGGTCGACGCGATCATTGGCATGACGGGGTGGGTGTGTGAGCCTTGCGTGACGGACCGCGTTCCGCTTTGGGGGGCCGTGGTTCCAAGCGAGGTGAAAGAGGACGAATACTCATCGAACGTCGACGAGCGTACATTGAAACATCTGGTCGCACTGTACGGCAGTCACTACGTGGATGTTCTTCACCTGGCAGGGGTTACGGCGCTGGCAAGGCCCCTGTGTCCGCATTGTACCGACATCGGAGCGCAGGTGGTGTTTGCGGTGCGCCACGAGTCGGCCCGTTCGGTTGAAGATGTATTACTCCGGCGAACGGCGGCCGGCTACAGCGCCTGTTTAGGCCTGGACGCTGCTCCCGTTGTCGCACGTCTGATCGGAAAAGAACTTCAGTGGCCGGAACCAAAAATAGACGAAGAAGCGGCTGCCTATCGGAGCTTTGTGAATCGCTCCCTTAGACCGCAGGAATACCCTTTGAAGGCGTGAGTTCCACGTGGAGGGGAAACAAGAGGAGGAACCGCGAGCCGCGGCCGACTTCGCTCTCCACCCTGACCGAGCCTCTGTGAATATCCATGATGTGCCGGACGATCGACAATCCGAGACCGCTGCCCCCCATCTGGCGTGACCTTCCCTTGTCCACGCGATAGAACCGTTCGAAGATCCTGGGTATTTCCTGCGGCAAGATACCGCAACCGGTGTCTTCCACCGAAATCTCGAGGCGATCGGCGGCCAGATGCGCCTGGATCCGGACATGCCCGGTTTCGGTGTACTTGATGGCGTTATCGATCAGGTTCACGAGCGCCTTCTCAAGTTGGTAGGGGTCAGCGAGCAGCCGGAAGTCGGATGGCAGGTCCGTTTCGTACAGCAGGCGCAGTCCTTTCCGTGACGCTGAGTCGTCCCACTCGGCCATTACGTTGCGAATGGACGCGGAGACGTCCACATAGCGAAGGCTGAGGCCCCGATCACGGGATTCAAGGCGAGACAGGTCCAGCATGTCCTGCACGATGGATTCGAGGCGAAGGACGTTGGAAAGCGCACGTTCCAGGAAACGGCGGCTCACCGATTCGTCGTGGAGGGCTCCGTCGAGCAGCGTTTCCACGTATCCCCGGATCGAGCTGACCGGCGTTCGCAACTCGTGCGATGCGTTGGCTACAAAATCCCGTCGGATATCCTGCAGCTTGCGCAGTTGTCCGATGTCGTCTTTGAGGCGGGTGGACATTGCGTTGAGCATTCTGCCCAGCTCGCCGAACTCGTTGTTCTCGCGCACGACAATCTCGCGATCGTAGTGGCCGTTCTTGATCTCCTGGGCGCTGTTGAGGATCGCGGAGAGAGGGCGCATGATCCGGCGTGCAATGAGGTGGGATGCGAGAATACTCAAGGCCAGGATCGCGAGGGCAGAGACGACAAAGACCATACGCACGCGGCCGACAATAGTCTCCAGGAATTGCTGATGCCGGGCAATTCGGATGAATCGATGGTTCGGCGACTTATAGGCCAGGTACAGCAGATCGGTGTTTATCGTTTCACTGTAGCGGATCGAGGAACCGAAGCCGTCGACGGAGCGGATGGCCTGTTGGATTTCCTCGCGGTTGAGGTGATTGTCGTACTCGCGCACCCGTTGACGATGGTGGGAGTCCGCCAGAACCCGGCCCGTCTCATCGACGACCGTGACGCGTCCTTGGACGCGGCGTGCAATATGCTCCACCAGGTGTTGCAGGGAATCGGTACCGGGCGGTATGAGCTCATCTGCCAAAAGGCACTGAAAACGCATCTGAGACATCAGGTCGTCCCGCAGACTGATCGTGAGCAGACGATCCATGACGATGAGGACGGCAAGAAACCCGGCGAGAAACAATCCGAATAGCGACAGGGTGATTTGGAAATTGATGGTCTTCACGACAGCCGGAAATATACGAAGGGACAAGAGGCGAGAAAAGATAAATGTCAGGACCGGCCGTTGGGTGAGAATTTGTAACCCACTCCACGAACGGTCTCGATGTAATCACCGTACGGGCCCAGCTTCTTTCGGATCTTCGTTATATGGACGTCCACCGTTCGGTCCACGAAGTATGCATCCTCCCCCCAGACGTGGTACAGGAGGTTGTTCCGCGAGAACACCATGCCGGGGCGGTTCATGAGGAAGTAGAGGAGTTCGAATTCTTTGTGGAGAAACCGCACTTCCTGGTCGTCTATTCGCACCGTGTAATTTATGCGATTGATCTCGATTCCCCCGATACGGATGATGCTCCGTTTCTCGTCGTCCAGTTCACGGCGCATGTCCATACGTCGAAAGACCACCTTCAGCCTCGTCACGATTTTTCGCGGACTGAACGGCTTGGTGACGTAGTCGTCGGCGCCAAACTCCAGACCCAGAATCTCATCCACCTCGTCCGCTTTGGCGGTCAGGAAGATCACGTGAACATCCCTCACATGCGGATTGGACCGGATGCGCTTACACACTTCGAGGCCATCCATACCGGGCATCATGATATCGAGCAGTACCAGGTCGGGTCGTATCCTGTCGATCAGCGGAAGGGCCTTGTCTCCGCTGTCCGAAGTGAAAACGGTATAGCCCTCCTTCCGCAGGTTATAGGACAGGATATCGAGAATATCCTGTTCGTCATCAACGCAAACGATAGTTTTGGCTTTCTTGGGCATGTCGGTATCCTCGCTTAACGGACGGTTGGGCCGGACGAGTGGGCGGCCTTCGGTACATGCTTGATCGACTTCGCATTTCTGATGAACACGACGTCCTCACAGATGTTCGTGCAGAGGTCTGCGATTCGTTCGAAATTCCTGCTGATGCGGATCAATTCGAGGGCCGAGGGGATCGTGTTCGGATCCTTGATCATGGCGGCCAGAATATCCGCAAACATGTGTTTGTTCAACCGGTCGATCTCGTCGTCCCGCCGGCATACGGCCATCGCCAGCTCCGCGTCTTTGTGGATGAAACTGTCGATCGCATCGTGCAGCATGGAGCGTACGATGTCGGACATGCGGGGGATGACTCCGTACGGGCCTTCGTATTGCATGGCAACGATATGCCGGACCGACTCGGCCACATTGAGTGCATGATCGCCGATCCGCTCGAGATCGCTGTTGATCTTGGAAATGCCGATGATGTCCCGTAGATCGAATGCCACAGGCTGATGAAGAGCGAGAATGCTGAGCACCTCCTCGTCGATGGTCACCTCGAGCGTGTCTACCTCCCGATCAAGTTGGATGACCTGCTCGACCAGGGTCAGGTCGAGATTGATCATCGACTCGATAGCCCGCGTGACCTGTGTCTCCACAAGACTGCCCATCTGGATGATCAACTTCTCCAGGTTGGTCAATTGCTCGGTGAACTGCGATTTCATGGTCGTACTTTCTTTGTTAGGATGTCGAGTCGCCGGTTATCCGAACCGACCGGTGATGTAGTCTTCGGTCATCCGTTCGGACGGCGACGTGAAAATCTTCTTCGTATCGCTATACTCGACCAACTGGCCCATCCACATGAAAGCGGTCCGGTCGGAGACGCGGGCGGCCTGCTGCATGTTATGCGTGACGATGACGATGGTGTAATCCTTCTTGAGCTCTTTGATCAGGTCCTCGATTTTTTGCGTCGCGATCGGGTCCAGGGCCGAGCAGGGTTCGTCCATCAGCAGGATATCGGGATCCACGGCCAGGGCGCGAGCGATGCAGAGCCGCTGCTGCTGTCCTCCGGAGAGGCTGAAGGCCGATGCGTTGAGCCGGTCCTTGACTTCCTCCCACAGGGCGGCCTTCCGCAGACATCGTTCCACCCTCTCTGCCAGCTGATTCCGGGTGCGAACACCGTTGACACGTGGTCCGTAGGCCACGTTGTCGAAGATCGATTTGGGAAACGGGTTGGATTTCTGGAAAATCATCCCGATGCGCTTCCTGAGTTCGACGACGTCCATGTCGGCCGCATAAATGTCTTTCTGATCGATGAGAACCGTGCCTTCGATACGCACATGCTCGATCAGGTCGTTCATCCGGTTCAGCAGCCGGAGGTACGTCGACTTTCCGCATCCCGAGGGACCGATCAGTGCGGTAACCTCGTGGGCGTGGATGTCCATCGAAATAGACTTGAGGGTGTGGTGCTCGCCGTACCACATGTGGACATCGCGGGAGACGATCTTGGCGGTTTGGAGGTGGCCGTCGCCGGACCGCAGGTTATCCGACGGCTCGTCGGTGCCCGCCTGGCCGGTGTTCAGCGGCAATAGCTGTGCGTTCCTGATGATAAGGTCCTTTTCGTTCATGAAGGTATTCGCCGGTAAGATAACAAAGTCCCGTACAAAATGAAATCGGCTAGAACGCCGAACTCTGGTATTTTTTTCTCAATCTCGCCCGAACCATGATGGCCGTCAGGTTCAGCAACAGGACGATGGAGATGAGCAGCAGGGCCGTCATGAACACCATCGGCTTGGCAGCCTCGACGTTGGGCGACTGGAAACCCACGTCGTATATGTGAAAACCGAGATGCATGAATTTCCGATCGAGGTGCACGAAGGGAAACGATGCATCCAGGGGAAGGCTCGGCGCAAGTTTAACCACACCCGTAATCATCAGCGGCGCCACTTCACCCGCTCCGCGGGCCATGGCGAGAATGATGCCCGTGAGTATGCCGGGCGTGCACGCGGGGAGAATGACGCGCCACGTCGTCTGCCATTTTGTAGCGCCGAGAGCAAGAGAACCGTCCCGGACGCCGCGAGGCACGGCGGCGAGGGCTTCCTCCGTGGCCACTATCACGACGGGAGCGGTCAGTAGGGCCAGCGTCAGGGATGCCCAGAGAATGCCTCCGGTCCCCCACGTGGGGTTGGGGAGGCGTTCGGGATAGAAGATTCGGTCGAGGCTGCCGCCGCAGAAATACACGAAGAAACCCAGGCCGAAGATGCCGAAAACAATCGACGGCACGCCGGCCAGGTTATTCACGGCAATGCGGATCAACCGGACCAACAGTCCCTGCCTGGCATATTCGCGCATATACAGGGCCGCCACCACTCCGAACGGAACCACTGCCAGCGTCATCAGCAGTACCATCATGACTGTTCCGAATATCGCAGGAAATACGCCTCCCTCGGTGTTGGATTCACGCGGATCTGCCGCGATGAACTCACGGATCTTAACGGCATAGTGGACGGCCTTTTCCAGGAAACTCATCCTGTTCGGCCGGTAAAACCTGATGATGTGGGTCACCGGAATGTCCTTCGTGGACCCGTCTGCCAGTCCGAGGACCACGGACGCGTTTCCCGCCAGGGCATTGAGGGAGTCGATCTGCAGGCGTATGTCGGCGTATTCACGTTCAAGACCGCCGATGTCCGCCTTTATCTGCCTTACTTCGTCGGGATCTCCTTTCCCGTAGAATTCCAGTTTCTTCAACCGCAAACGACGCTGTTCGATGCTGTAGTTGATAAGCCCAATACGTCCCTTCTCGAGCTCGTAGCGCTGCTGCCACACCTCGTTGGATTTGTCCACGAGATTCATGAGCGTCTGTAATGAGGCGGGCCCCTCTGCGATGAGGTGACCGTTGTCTTTTACACCGAGGAGAAGTCCGTAGAAATTACCGTACTCGCGCCGCTCCAGACATACGGCGTCGGCAGGATAACTGAGGGCCGTGAGTTCATTGCCGGGGATCCACTTGAAATCCACGCCGTACACGTCCCGGTTGCCGATCTTCAGCTGCAGACGCGTCGCCTCGGGGTCACGGGCGTCCTGCGGGAGAGCCGTTGCCGGGATAGCCTCTTCCGACTCTATTTCACCGAGCCAGGCTTGTCCGTTATTCAGGCGGACGAGCACGATATGGGACGGCCAGAAAACCCCGGCGCCGTTGAGGGAGACGACCAGGAGCAATCCCGCCACCAGGAATACGATCCCACCCAGAACGGCGCCGGTGAGCCACAAAAAAATGTCACCGCTTCGGAAGAGACGTTTCATCATAACGCCGTCCTAAAGCGACGCATACTTGTTCCGCAGCCGCTGCCGAACCACTTCGGCGAGGGTATTTACTACGAAAGTCATCATGAACAAAATGAGTCCGGAGAGGAACAACACGCGATAAAGGGTGCCACCGTGCGGTGCTTCGGGAATCTCCACCGCAATGTTCGCCGAGAGCGTTCGCATACCGTTGAAAATACTCCAGTCCATGATCGGGGTGTTACCGGTCGCCATCAACACGATCATCGTTTCCCCAACCGCCCGGCCGAAGCCTATCATGACGGCCGAGAAGATACCCGCACTGGCCGCCGGAAGAATGACTTTCATGGCTGTCTGCCAGCGGGTGGCGCCGAGGGCCAGGGAGGCAGACGTGAGGTGGGCCGGCACACTGGACAGAGAATCCTCTGTGATGGTAAAGATAATGGGCATGGACGCAAAGGCCAGCGCAATGCCCACGACCAGACAGTTACGCTGATCGTAACTTACGTCCATAGCCGTGTAGAGCCATCCGACTGCGTCTCCGCCAAACGCGGCGCTTTCGAGGTAGGAACCGGCGAAGGTGGACAGCCAGACTGCCAGTACGAGGGCCGGCATCATGATGACCAACTCATGACCGAACTTGAATCGATACACGACCGCCTTCGGAAGTTTCTCGAAAAAATAAACGAACACGACCAACGTCAGCGGAACCAGCAGCATCCCTACCAGGATGGATACCAGCAGCGTCTTCATCAATGGGGCGAGCCACAGACCGGCCATAAATCCTATCACGACGCTGGGAAGGGCGGCCATGATCTCCACGATCGGCTTTACCAGATTCCTCAGCCTCGGGTGGGCGAACTGCGACGTATAAAGAGCTCCCATGACGGCAAGAGGAATGGCAAAGATCATCGCGTATAGCGTTCCCTTGATGGTTCCAAAAATCAGCGGAATCAGACTGAGTTTAGGTTCGAAGTCGTCCGTGCCTCCCGTCGATTGCCATGTGTACGTCGGTTCCCGGTAGCTCTCGTACAGGTTCTTGGACCAGAGGGTCGAAGCCGAGACTTCGGGGTGCGGTGCGGAGATGGACATGTCGAAAAGCCGGCCATCTCGATCCAGGATAAGGCACCCATCCCCCTTCGGACTGTAAGCCAAACGAATGATCGGTTTTTCAGAGATTCTTGCCTGGAGGAGCAGCTGTTCGCTGGTAGAATGCTGAAGAAGCAGATGCCCCGATTCGTCGGTGGACAGGAAGCATTTGTTTCGCCAGGAAGGTACGACGGACGTGATGCGACCGGCATGCGACCAGAATGAGCGGACCCTGGTCAGGACCTGCCTGTCCGACGTGCCGGAGCGGTCATCCGGCGATAACCGCCATGCCGTCAGTGAACCTCCGTCTGTCCCGGCAATCAACGTTATGTCGCCGATCAGAAAGGCGAGGTGGGATACTGCGTTTGTCGCAACGGCAATCCGTTCTGCTTCGTGCGCCGGACCTTCCGACGGAACAATCCACCTTTCCAACGCACCAGAGGCCCGTCCGATGTAGAGACAGTGTTTCCCCGCGTCCCACGCAAGTGCCGTGGCCTCGTCCGATGAAGATGGGATCCGGTGGTGGACAGAGCTCTCCGGCGATCGTACCGACACGACAATTTCCGTCCCTGGAACGGACGACGCGACAAGGCTTGCGAGGAAATCCGTGTCGGCGGATCTGGTGTAGCCAAGACGCAGAACAGGTCGATGGAGGGAATCGGTTAGAATGGAGCCGTGGTCCGCCATTTCCGGAACGATGGTGCGGTGCCCCTTCTCATACAATGTGTGAAACTTGATCTCGGCAAAGGCCACCCGCCCGTCGCTCGTTCCGAAGGCCAGATGATGGGAACCAAAGGCTGGCACGGCAGAAGTCAGGGCTTGTTCACCGTATAAAGGGAGTCGTAGAGTCTTGAGGAGTTTCCCGTCGGGAAGGGAAACGAAATAAAGGCGACCACGTCGGGTAACAAGGTACATGATCTCCTTCTGCTCCTCCTCGCCAATCATCAGCACATCCTCCGGATTCTCATCCGGGATTAACGAGCGCAGTTGAACCACGGCCTCCGTGCCGGTCTCAGCGGGCGTCCACAGGGGCCACGTCTGCAAAAAAATGAAGACCAGGATCCCCACCACGATCACGATAAGCGTTATACCGCCCGTGGTGATGACCCCCGTGGCGAGCGAATTGGTCAGGCGACGAAGACTCATGAGAGAAAACAGTTCTCCTGCCGGAAGGGCTTTGTACTCTTTCTCATTTTTCCAGGAGTTTCAACTGCCTCGCCACGATGTCGACCGTCAAAGGCATGTAACCGTCCTTGGCCACAACCTGCTGGCCCTCGTAACTCAGGACGAACTTGACAAACTCCTTTCGCAGCTGGTCCAGCTCTTTCGATGGCTCTTTGGCAAGGTATACGTACAGAAAACGGCTGAGGGGATAGACGCCGCTCTTGACATTCTCGTAATTGGGTTCTACGAACGGTTCGCCCTCTTTTGCCGCAATGGGAAGAGAACGAACATCTGTGGTCGAGTATCCAATGCCACTGTATCCGATCGCATACTTGTCAGTGCCCACCCCTTGCACGACAGACGCCGAACCCGGCTGTTCCTTAACCTGGTCCTTGTAGTCTCCTTTGAACAACGCGTGTTCCTTGAAGAAGCCGTATGTTCCCGACGCGGAGTTTCGCCCGTAAAGGCTGATAGGGCGGTCTTTCCACTCACCTTGCAGGCCCAACTGTCCCCACGTCACGATCTCCGATTTTGCCCCGCCCTTACGCGTCTTAGAAAAGATTGCGTCGATCTGTTGCATGGTCAGGCCCTGAATTGGATTGTCTTTGTGCACATAGACGGCCAGACCGTCATATGCCGTTTCAACGGCCGTAGGTTTGTAGCCGTATTTTTTCTCGAACTTGTCGATCTCTTCTTTCTTCATGGCGCGGGACATCGGACCAAACTGCGCGGTCCCTTCGATCAGAGCGGGCGGGGCCGAGCTTGAGCCTTTACCCTCGATCTGAACGTTGACGTTCGGATAGTACTTTTTGAACTCCTCGGCCCAGTAGGTCATCAGGTTGTTCATCGTGTCAGAACCGATGCTGTTCAGATTGCCGGAAACGCCGCTGGTCTTCGCATAACGAGGGATTCGGTCGTCCACTTTTACGGCCGTCGAAACCGCCACGGCCGTTTGCGTGGATGTAGTCTCTTCCTTTCCGAATTCACGCTTCTTTTCGGTGCAGGCTGTCATGCCGGCGATGAAGAGAAATGCGGTCGCCAGCATCAGGGGAATGGCTCTTTGGATCATTGGAAGGGTCTCCTCGTAGTATAACTTCGATTCTAGGAGACCCAACGTAACGCAGTATCGTTATGCCCTGATTAAGGGTATGTTATCGCCATGTTACCGCAATGCAGATTAAATAACATATAATCAATATGTTAGCCGGAGGCTTCAAGGCTGATGTTGGCTGAGAGGCTCAACATCCAGCGACCGTTGATTTGGATTGAAGGTGTGGATGCCAACCTTGTTGACAATGAAAACAGAGAACATGGCGGAGAACATGAGCGGCAAGAGCAGTTCGTAGTTTCCGCTGATTTCAAACAAAACGAGAGCGCCCGTAAGCGGTGCATAGTAGGAGCCTGCGAGTACAGAAGCCGCGCACACGAGCGCGTAAAGGCCCGGTTGGCTTTCGGGAAGCGCGAGTCCTATGACCGTTCCAAAGCACAGACCCAACAGGGCACCGAATTTGACCGCCGGTGCAAACGTTCCGCCTTCTCCGCCGCTGCCAATCGTGATGGCTGCCGAAATGGGTTTTAGGAGGAGCGTAACCACAGCCATCCACCAGAGACCTTCGCCACGAATGGCACGGTTGACCGGTTCATAGGTGGTCTCGAGCAGATCCGGCGCAATAGCCACCAGAGCACCGGCCAGAAGGCCACCGAGAGCAGGCTTCATGATGGAACTCGATCCCAACAATACGCGCCGAACAAGAGCCTGCGAACGTCGGAACGCACGCAGGAAGTAGACCGTTCCGACACCGCTCAGCATGCCCACAATGGCCAACAATATGTAGTCAACCCACTCGACCGTTCCCGAGGCGGGCTTGACCAGGATCGGATTGGTTCCCCAAAAAAAGCGGGCCGTGGCCGTGGACATGACCGAGGACAGGACGACCGGAATGATCGTCTGGAGGCTGACGCGGCCAAAAATCACTTCGACGGCGAAAACGATTCCTCCGAGTGGGGCATTGAAGATACCTGCAATGGCGGCCGCCGCGCCGGATGCCGAAAGGAGGCGCAATTGGCGCGGACGCAGCGTCATCCACTGGCCGATGACAGAACCTAGAGACGATCCCAGCAAGATAGTGGGGGATTCTCGGCCGCCGCCTCCGCCCGAGCTGATCGATAAGGCCGCATTCAGGATGCTGCGAACCGCCAAACGACCGCTGAGCCGTCCCTGTCGATGGTGAACGGCTTCTACAACGGTTCTCAAACCGTCGCCGTCCGTGTCGCGAAAGATGGAGGCGTTTAGAACTCCGACTGCAAGGCCGCCGAAACCGCCAATAAGCGGTAGCGCAAAGAAGCGTATCACCGGAAAAGCGGACGTTTCCTCGAACAGAAACCGGAAGAAAGCCTCAAACCAGAGCATAACGACGTGAAACACGACGATGGATAAACCAACGGCAATTCCAATCAGGATGCTGGAGACCACAAGTCCTGTGTCCGTGTGGCGAAGATCCAGCACCATGGAAAACAGCCTGTTCAGGGCCCATGATCCCGTCCTCATCCGCTCCCTAAGCTGGTTCCACGCGAGTTTGAAGGAATCCATGATTGTCAATGTAGGTTAACCAGCCGCCCGGCGCAAACAATTTGCGGCTCCGGCATTTGACCCTCCAGACCGTCCGTCGGCTGCCTGCTTCCGCACCGCCGATGAAGCCGCGTTTTCGCTTGATTTTGCGTGCCCCGGCATTTACTTTGAGTCGCACCTTTTCACAAGTAATCCGAATATTTTCGTTATGAAAACGCCCGTTATTCTCATCGCAGACGATAATCCGCACATCTCGAAACTACTCACGATGAATCTCGAAAAGGAGGGCTTCCAGGTCATTCATGCAGTGAATGGGGAGGAAGCGTTAAAGAAGGTCAACACGGAAAAGCCCGACCTTGTGATCTCCGATGTGATGATGCCGGTCCTCGACGGCATCGCCTTGTGCCAGAAAATTCGGACCGAATCGGCCGTACCGATGGTGCCCTTCATGTTCCTGACATCCATCGATGCGGACGTGACCCAGAAACGAGGTTTTCGCGCGGGAGCGGACCAGTACCTGATCAAGTCCGAAATCAACCGGGATGTGCTGATGGCCAAAGTGAACGAGATGCTCAAGCACGTTAAGAAGATCAGAGAGATTGATGTCCCGTCCCGGGCAACGTTCACGGGCGACCTGAGCGAATTAAGCCTGATCGAGATTCTGCAGCTGCTGCACATCAACAAGAAGACAGGTATGCTGATGATCCGGCGGCAGTATTATCCCGAAGCGAAAATCTACGTCCTGAAGGGCGAGATCATTCATGCGGAGTTGGGAGATGACCGGGACGAGAAAGCCATGTTCGTCATGTCGGTGTGGAAACGCGGGGAGTTCACATTCTCCGAAACGGATGTGCTGGGCATCGATCGCACGGTATCGTCCACCACGGAGAACATCATCCTCGAAAGCTGCAGAATGGCCGAGCAGGGTTGAGCCTGTGTAAAGGCCTCTCGAAGAAAAAAGCCGCTGTCGAACGACAACGGCTTTTGTGTTGTGTGCCAAGCATGTTCGACCACTTGGAGGTGCAAGTCCTCTACT